>NZ_JBTXLS010000022.1:0-45859 GCF_054871665.1 Myroides sp. LJL115
AGTTTTGTCCTCCATACTACATTAAATAAGCAAGTACTAAGACGAGCAGGTTATCCATCTCTAAATGACATCTACTTAAAAGTATCGTAAAGTTAAGAACCGCCTTGGTACGGAACCGTATGCCGGGTGGTGTGAAAGGTCGGCTGAAGAAATAATCTTCAGCCTCCTATTCTATTCTATATATTTATCCTCTTATCTACTTGATTATTCACAAGATCCATCTCCAATACTAAAGACAACAAATCCAATGTTCTGTAATTTCTCTTTATCTAAAACATTTCGTCCATCAAACACAAAGGCTGGCTTTAGCATATTATCGTACACTCTTTGCCAGTCATAGTCTTTAAACTCGTCCCACTCGGTTAAAACAGCTATCCCATGGGCATTTTCTAGTGCGTTATAAGGATTGTTATGCACTTGTAAAAGACCTTGGTTTTCTTGATTGCTTCTAGTTTGTAAATCATTAATATCCTTAGTAATTTGATTAGAAGATACCTTTGGGTCGTATACGTGAATTATAGCTCTTTCTTCCATTAATTCATTAGCTACTTGAATTGCTGCCGATTCTCTAGTATCATTGGTATTCTTCTTAAAAGCCCATCCTAAAAATGTAATTTTCTTTCCATTTACTGTATTGAAAAGAGTTTTGACAATCTTTGAGGCAAACCTACTTTTTTGATAGTCATTAAAATCAATAACCTGTTGCCAATAGGTGGCTACCTCACTCAAACCATAGCTTTGAGCTATATATACTAAATTTAAAATATCTTTTTGAAAACAAGATCCTCCAAAGCCAACAGAGGCCTTTAAAAACTTACTACCAATGCGCGAATCCATTCCAATGGCCTTTGCCACTTCGTTTATATCCGCTCCGGAAACCTCACAAAGCTCAGAAATAGCATTGATAGAAGATACTCTTTGTGCTAAAAAGGCATTAGCTACAAGTTTGGAAAGCTCGCTTGACCATAAATTAGTAGTTAATATCTTATTTTTATCTACCCAACTAGCATAAATATCTACCAAAGCCTGTACAGCATGATTGTTTTTAGCAGCGCTAGAGCTTCCAATTAACACGCGATCTGGATGAAGTAAATCTTCAATTGCAGTGCCCTCGGCTAAAAACTCTGGATTACTTAAAATCTCAAAATTCACTCCATTACCAGTTTGATCTAATATTTGTTTAATAGCAGATGCAGTCTTCACCGGTAGAGTAGATTTCTCTACCACAATTTTATCTTTTGTAGCTACTCTTGCTATTTGGCGAGCACAAAGCTCGATGTATTTTAAATCGGCAGCCATACCTTTACCCTTTCCATAAGTCTTAGTTGGTGTGTTTACCGAAATAAAGATCATATCAGCCATAGCAATAGCTTTATCTACATCTGTATCAAAGAATAAATTCACCCCTCTTGTCTGAGCTATTATTGGGGCCAATCCAGGTTCATAAATAGGTAATTGGGATAGGTCTTGCGTATTCCATGCAGCAATACGGGATGCATTAATATCCACTACGGTTACTTGAATATGGGGATTCTTTGCCGCAATAACTGCCATGGTTGGTCCTCCAACATAGCCAGCGCCAATACAACAAATGGTTTGAATTTTTTGCATGCGTAATTTCTTTGTTTTTATTTCACCTTGCAATGTACTGATTTTATCGCTTTACCGCCATATTAAAAGGTTTAAAGAATACTAAAAACAAACTCTCTAGGTAAAAAAAGGCAAAAAAAAACACCTTTACCACCAAGGTAAAAGTGCTAATTATTCTTTGTCAAAATAACCTTCTGCCATTTTAACTATAAAAAGTCTAGCTTATCTTTATAACTTTACTATTCTCTTTCTCTGCTACCTCTTTTCGTAAAGAACTACTAGAGAAACGGTGATCTCTGGTATTAAAATATAGCTCAATACCTTTTTCTTGACAGTAATCTCTACCAGTAAAGTTTAAATTTGCGTATTCATCTCCTAAGATGCGAACATCAATCTTAAAGGAGCGTAAAATATCCTCTAAATCTCTTTCTGTTGCATAAGGTACGATTTCATCTACAAATTTACACCCCTTTAATTGAATATAGCGCTCTACTACGCTTTGCGTGGGTTTATTCTTATTTGGTCTATCTATAGTTGGATCGGTTTGCAATCCCACGATTAAATAGTCGCATTGTCTTTTTGCTTCCTCTAACATTTTAATATGCCCAGCATGTAAAAGATCAAATGCACTAAAAGTTATTCCTACTTTCATTATAAATATTTTTTTAATCAACAGCAAAAAGCAGTCCAAATGAAATACAAAGACAACCTTTTTACCTAAAATCAACATAATAGCTCTATTTATCTAAAACAAAGCCCTTAGCTTTACTATAAAATAATAAAGTAAACACCTCAACTCAAACTAAATCATTGGCTTAGCAAGCATTGTAATAGAGAGTTGGAAGTACAAGCAATCAAAAATACCACTTTTTCCTTAAACAGTAAAAATATTTTCACCTCAAATACTTCTGTTTCTTAAGCCAACCAATCAAAGATTGAAATGCTAATTAGTCCTACCCTATTGTTACTTATCTATTTAGCTTTAAATAGGAGAGATAAAAAAATCGCCTAGAATAAAATTCAAAGCGATTTTAAAATATCCTAAAAAACTTCCTTTTAAACAAAAGGACAAATTTTTCATTAAGATGATTTACCTAATAGTACAGTCCCCACTATAAACATTAGGTTTGTACTGACAAAGGTAGTATTAATTAGGGACAAAATAAGGTTAAAAAAGATACACCATTATAATATTTTATGTTATTTGTTAGAATAAGCAAACAACTTCCTGTATTACAATACTTTACAATATCACTCATTTTTAAGTCTTTTTACTATATATCATAAAAATTTCTGAAAAAACATAGCCGTTTACACTCTACTTTAGCTTCTTAATGCTTTTTATAACTCATTATTACTAATGCAAAGTATTTTTATCTGTTATTTTAGTGCAATATTCTGTACCCAGATAAAGGGGGTCCCCATACTTTTCAGACCAAAATCCCTCTAAAAGGCCTTCTGCCAAACAGGTATACACCACAATCCCTTTGAAAATTTTATCTGTATCTCCTCTATAATTGAAGTGGATTACTAGAATATTATTCTTAAAGAATCCTTTTCCATATTGAAGAGCCTGTCCGATGGTCCATTTCGCTACAATACGCCTATTAGAATCCAAAGATAAAGAGAGCGTACCTTTGTAAAAACTTTCTTGGTCCTGTTCTTGGTTGGTCCCCTTTACCCAATAATCTCCTACTAAATCTTCTATATCCATAGTATCTTTTTCTTTTTTCAATAAGAGGCCAAAAATAAAGTCTTTTCCTGTATTTTCACTTAAACAAAAGCCTTTTCTTCCCCCTGGTTTTAACGTGTCATTACCTCTTTAAAAGCCTTATCAATAAATGGTATTAAATCCATAGCATTTAGTCCTATGTAACTAAGTTCACTATGGGCTAATTGATAAGCTAACCCATGGATATATACTCCAAGTATAGCTGCTTGGTTATTGTCATAGCCTTTAGCTAAAAGTCCTAAAATCACACCATGCAATACCTCTGAACTACCAGCAAATGGCAGACTACTAGTTGAATTAAAGAAAATCTGATCCTCTGGTAAGACAATTTGTATATGAGAT
This sequence comes from Myroides sp. LJL115, assembly GCF_054871665.1. Classification (NCBI taxonomy): domain Bacteria; kingdom Pseudomonadati; phylum Bacteroidota; class Flavobacteriia; order Flavobacteriales; family Flavobacteriaceae; genus Myroides; species Myroides sp. LJL115. Next base: position 3,665 of record NZ_JBTXLS010000022.1, read on the forward strand.
GCTTCTAAGATAAATATAAGTTTCTTCTGTGTAGAGAGAGCTTGTAGTTTAGCTAATTTTTCAAAATCATCCTCCCACTTTCCTACTAGAACTTCTAATTGCCTTGGTTGTATATATAAGATGCAATTACTAGGTAGGTTATCGAGTAATTTTGGATTTTGAACTAATACCTCAACAGCTCTAGAAGAAATAATTAATTTACTGGTTTGCTGTACCTCAGATAAAGCAGTAATAATAGTCTTTTGACTGGGAGAATCCTTGTCTATACCAAGACCTATGGATACTGCGTTATAATCTGAAAGCGAAGGAACCTGGCTTAAATGATGTTGCTGTGGATCACAAAGACAGTTTACTTGCCAGAGCTGAGTTACTATTGGCAAATAACCATTTTGGGGAACATAACAACAAAGCTTCCCAAGACCCGTTTTTAATGCCGCTGAGGCTCCTAAAATAACTTTTCCTAATTCAGGGCTATCCCCTCCTATTATAATACCATGACCTAATTCTTTATTAGTGCTAAATTTCATATTCTTTTGTAGCCTTTGTTTAACCCATGTCCCTGTGGTGTAAAAGTGTTTACATAAAAGCTGATTTTGTGCAGAAGCATCCAAACCGACATCTACAATACTAAACGATGCAGCACACTCTCCACTACTTGCAAATAGCAAAGACAGTTTAGGACTTTGAAAAGTATAAACCATATTTGCTTTAAATACTGGAGCATTAATTGAAGTGGCTTTATCACAAAACATACCACTAGGTATTTCTATAGATATTCTATCAAGGGCAGGACTTTGGTTTAATTTGGAAAAAAACTCCGCCCAATTCTCCTCCAAGATATCCTTTAATCCTATTCCAAAAAGACCATCAATAATGATATCTTTTTCTCTAATGGTAATAGAATGTTTATTGGGAAGGAATTTTTCAACCTTAATACCGCTTTCTTGCATTAAATCTTGATTGGTGACATTATCAGGGCTATACTTCTTACTTTGAACTAAGTATACCTTTACAAAGCCTCCAGCTTCTTTAACCATACGAGCTAAGGCTAAAGCTAAAGCTCCATTGGTGGTAGTTCCACATAGAAATATAAAGTTACTATGGTACAATTTATGACGTAAACTAAGAGCTTCCATCGTTTTAAGAGCTGCCTTTTCTATTAACTTAAAACTAGAAATATATTGATTACTAATGGTTTGAGCTACTAGTTCTTTACTTTGAGCACTACTAAATATTTTCATGGATTTTTTTTTTTGTTTTGTATATACACCTAATGTATAAGCTTATTTTCTAATAATCAAATATTTATAAGTTAAAGTATATATTGACCAAAAAAGCTCTCATAGCTATTTTTTACATTTATTTATTCGTTAAACATTTCATAAGTCTGTAAATTCCACAAAGCCACCATTTACACATATCCAAACAAACCAATACTTATATAAGTAATCTCTATGTTTACATACTGTACAATACTACTTTTAGCAATAGAATATACTTTTTACTTATTGTTCTACATTTTTATCTTATAAACATTTCTTGTACTAGATTAAGTTCAAAAGTTAGAGAAGGATTGTATTTTTGCAGTACAAATTTTAGATAGATTTACAAAATGAAAATAACCGCATTCGCAGCAAGCAATAATACAGAATCAATCAACCTAGAATTAATAAAATCTACTTTGATTCACTTTCCAGAAGCTCAGGTAAATATTCTAGATTTAAATGATTATGAAATGCCTATCTTCTCTCCAAAAAGAAGTTTAGATGGAATTCCTTCTCAAGCACAAGATTTCTCCAATGCTTTAGAGCAAAGTGATATCTTAATTATAGGTCTTGCAGAGTATAATGGTACATTTACCTCGGCCTTTAAAAATATATTTGATTGGAGTTCTAAAATAGACATGAAGGTATTTAAAGATAAACCTACTCTTTTACTTTCTACTTCTCCTGGACCAAGAGGTGCAACAACAGTATTAGAATCGGCTAAGAATATCTTTCCTTTCTATGGAGCTCAAGTGATAGAAAGCTTTTCTTTACCAAGTTTTTACGACAATTTTAAAAATGGTAACATTGAGGATCAAGACTTAAAACAAGCCTTACATCAAACGATAGAATCCTTTAAAAATAAATTAGTTAGCCAAGAAGTGGAATAATTTTTTACAATCCTTTATATTTAACTTATGTAATGTGGTAAATTCTACTTACATTTACCTTAATAGGTAAATGGGTACTCGATTTCCATTATACCCAATAAATAAACCCACTGTTAAAAGTGGGTTTTTTTTATACTCAATAGTCTCTCCTTGTTGTTTATGTTGGTTTTTACACCTCTACTATTACAAAAAACACTTTGAAAAAATCCCTTTAAAAGTAGTTTTTGTGTTTATAGTCTTTATTTAAATTGTATTTTGCAAAGTAATAACCTTAAAATTCTACCTTAAAATGATTTGGAGACAACCTATAGATTTACACACATTAAATCAAACACCTGCTTATATTGGTACTTTTCTTGGTATTGAATTTACTCATTGGACAGACAACACTTTAACTGCTACCATGCCATTTAGTGAGAAAACCCAACAACCTTGGGGAGTTTTACACGGAGGAGCCTCTGTGGTACTAGCCGAAACACTAGATTCTTACGCAAGTAACCTAATCATTGATTTAGACCACAAGATGCCTGTTGGCTTAGAGGTAAATGCCAACCACCTTAGACCAGTATCTCAAGGAAAAGTAACCGGAGTATGTACACCTGTCCACTTAGGAAGAACAACCCATGTCTGGGATATTAAAATCTACGACCAACAGCAAAAGCTAAGCTGCATAAGTCGCTTAACCGTTGCAATTATTGATAAAAAATAATCTAAAATAAAAAAGCCTCAAAAAAGTGTTTACCTTTTTGGGTCATATATCCTAACCTAGGTATAGTGTTTTATTTTGATTCGAAATGCTATTTCCTATTTTAGCCTACCACCTCGAAGGACTCTAAAGGATGGTCTTCTATACTATTTGCTGCTTCCAAGGTATAATCATAGTCTTTCAATACACCGTTTTTGCTTAGACTAAAATAAAGATATTTAACTAGGGGTTGATCCCAAGAAATCACCTCGATTATAAATAATTCTTTTTCAACTAGAGGCACCACATTGGTGATGTTCTTCCAAATTTCCACAATACAATAAGGATCTTTAATATCGACTCTAGTTAGATGAATAGGAAGATGAAGTTCAAATCTTGCATTAACATAATAGAAGCCATAATTTTTAGTGTCTCTATAAATAATTGGCTTTTGCTCTAGTTTACTTTTATCTGCATCAATACATACCATATGTTCTTTGCCTTTATAGGTGATAGTAAAAGCACCTTGAGGTAAGATTTCATAATTGTGGATTCTCTTTCCACGTGTATTATAAGTTCTGGCTTTATGGTTAGATATTTTACCTACAATAATACTCTTATTGTCACAAAAACCTATGTAGTTATTAATTATCTTTTTTAGTCCTTTATTATTGCTCCTAGTCTTATATAAACTACCTTGTATCACAACGAATCGCTGTGCTATTACCTGCATTTCAATAAAACCTTGATTTTGCCAAGGCCCATGTAGACTAACTACCTGGCTTAAAATCACCTGATTGGTTGAAAGAATTTTTACACTACTACAAGCCCTTGTTTTTAAGCGCTCAAATAATGGTAAAACTTCCAATACATTTTCTTTGGTAATATTGGGAAAATAATCCCATAACCAAAATCTGTTTTTCACGCCGAAGGTATATACTAAGTTAGCTAGAGTATACCTACCTACTTGATAAAGTTCTATACCTTGGTATTTACAAGGTTCTATAAAAAACCCTTGCTGATCAATAATACCATAGAGACCTTGAAGGTTTTCTACCACTGCATAACCTGTCTTATTAAAAGACTGTGCGCTTTTAAAGGTAGGTGGAATACGAATTTGTCCGCTCTGGTCCTTATACCCATATAAAGCGTTTTCGGCTAAAAAGACGGTGTATTGGTGGGAATTAAAAAGATTCGTCTTAGCCATAATCATCAACTATTTTATTTCTAAAAATAACGCAAAAAATCCGAAATAAAAAAATAAAACAGACTTTTATACTAACTTAAAGCCAACTTTAACACTTTGATATTGAATTTTTTATAAATATGGAATAGACAGATTAAAAAAAGTCAGGAAAGATAAATTTTAACATTTACATAGCTTAAAACCCACAATATAAGATACTTAATAGCGTTTTTATACTACTTAGTATATTGTCCTTCTTTAAAAACCTAACTCTCTACCTATTATGACTTCTTCCCCTAGCAACTTGGAAAATATACAAGAGCATTTACATACTACTATTACTTCCTATTCTTTATTAAAGGACTGCTTAACCTTATTATCTTTATTTGAAACATGGACTAACTACTCGCCCACTTTGTACAAAGCCAATTTAATTGGGTTTGGGCAAAGAACCATCAAAGTAAATCAAAGTAATCAAGAAAAGAGAAAACCTTTGGTAGGCTTTACTCCTAAGAGAAATTTATTATTACTACATGTTTTTTCAGGAGTAAAACACCATGAGTATCTATTGGAGAATTTAGGTCACTTTAAAAGAGTGAGAAACGCCTTGCAAGTACAACAGCTTTCTCACATTAACCTAATCTCCTTAGAAATGATAGTCTATAAGACCATAGAATACCATCAAAGTAGTCTATAATAAAGCTAATATAGTCTTTTAGTGTGCCCCCATTTTAGAAAACACATTGATAACCACAACCCCTAAGACAATTAAAGCCATTCCTATAACAGCAGGCATGTCCAGTTTTTGGTTATATACAAATACTCCAACTATACTCACTAGAACGATTCCAATTCCAGACCACATTGCATAAGCAATACCCATTGGAATACTTCTTAGGGTTAAACTTAAAAAGTAAAAAGCTAACCCATAGCCAACTATAGTAATTATACTAGGCCATAATTTGGTAAATTCTTCAGAGGCCTTTAAACTCGATGTGGCAATAACCTCAAAAATAATGGCAACAAAAAGCAGAAGTAAATTTTTCATCTTTATTTTATAAAGGCACAAAGATAAGCAAATACTCTAAAATTTATTCTACTCCTGTTGCATTCGAAGTAAAGTTTCTTGTGACACTCCTAAATAACTAGCTAAATTCTTAGAGGGAATACGCTGTATATTTTCTTTTAAATCCTTTATTAATTGTCTATATCTCCCCAAGGCATTTTGAGTGTGCAAAACAAAGATACGATGCTCTAGTTCGCAACAATAATCCTCCATAAAACGTCTAACTATGATATTTAGTTCAGGAAACTCTCTATATAAACGAAGTAGCGCAGCGCTTGGTAGAGCATGAATTAAACATGGCTCCATACAGGATATACGCTGCAGGGAGGTTCTGCTTTTATACATATGTAAAGTAGATCCAATAATAGAATTCTCAAAGCCATACCACAAATCAATCTCTTGGTTTGTCTCTAAGGTATAATATGCCCTAACGCATCCCTTTTCTAAGACGTATAAACTAGTGGCTAAATGTCCATCTTGAAGTAAGGCTTCCCCGGTGTTCTTTTGAAAAGTCTGAGTATTTTGAATAATCGCATTCTTACATGCCGAAGACAAATACCCATATTTTTCAAATAAGCGTATTAATATTTTCATACAACTTTCTTTTGGTTAGTCCTTTAAAGATAACAAATTGATTTAATTACAAGTATATTGTTAAGCTTTTTTCTTTTAGAACTATTTTTTCTAGCCTATTGTCATACATAATAATATAAAACACCCTATTTTCGATTATTATTTCCTTTTTATAAAAATGCAAAAAGGGCTGCCTCACAATGGAAGATAGCCCCTTTTTTTGTTTAATAAGTATCGTATTTTACTCAGTATAATTTAATTATTTAATCCAAAATATAAACTATATCTAATAAATTACTTCTGAATGACAGCGAAGTAACCTTTAAAAGATAGTTCCTTTTATCTTTTTAGAATTTTCTTTTAAATTAATTTGATAAAGACGCCATATAAGGATCGGTTATACTAGGGGAATTATCCTCTATATGACCGGCGTAAATGTACTCAAAGTCTGGATGTCCTTTAAGGCGTAATTCCAATTGATACCATCCTTTAAAATTTTGGTAATCTAAAGTAATTTCTTGACTTTGCTTGGCTCTTAAAGTAATCTCTTGGCTCTTTTTTAAGTAAATCTTATCCTGTAATTCAATAGACAAAGAAATATTACTTTGGTTTTGCAAGTGAACAATTAGACCTTTATTCAGGGTATAGTTTACCTTTATTTGTAGGCCAACTGGAGTTTTACTTTGCTTAAAGCTGCGATAAAACCCATTTGCCCCATGCATTACAAGGTGAGTATTTTCCCCTTCAAACTGGTCCACTTCCCAGGTATAATCCAAGCTTTGATCCTTTAGAACTGTAAAATCCCAATTAGCCCCTTGTCTACGGGCATAGCTACCTATAGAATACACCTGTAAAGGCGCCCCATAAGTTTTATTGCTATTTAATAGGGGCTGACTTGAAAATTCTAATTCAAGCTGGTTTTCTTTCCAATGCAAATCAGCAATCATATTATAGGGCAAAGCACAAGCTTTCTTTACTCCTTTTTCTTGTTTAGCAAAACCAGGTAAATCCCTATAGGTAGGTAAGCCTTTGATTTGTTCCAAGGTATACTCTTGGAATAAATCTGGCACTTTTTTATCCTTAGCCTGCAAAATGGTTTGGACAATTTGCTGTCTTTCTACAAAATCCAGTTCCACTTTTGTAGTACTTGATGCTGGTTGGAAAACTGAAGTCATATTTCCACTTACTGCCCTTCTATAAGGAGAGATATTTTGCTCTATAATCTTCTTACCTGTTTTCTTTTCAATAAAATATTCTAAAAACTGTATGGTAGAGGTTAAATCCATTACTTCTGAATTTACCCATCCCCCCTTTGTCCATGGACTAACCACAACCATAGGAACTCTAAAACCAAAGCCTATTGGACTTTGAAAGTCTCTATCGGGTTTACCACTTCTTTTTCTTTCTTGCTCTTTGGTAACCCATTCTTGCGGGCTATAAAGATCCGCAGACATTTTACCAGTGGATAAATCCCCTTGTAAGGCAGGAACAAAAGGAGCTACGTGATCAAAGTATCCATCGTTTTCATCATAGGTTAGAATAAAGATAGTCTTTTGAAATACTTTAGGATCTTTGGTTAATATGTCTATTGCCTCAGATAAATACCAAGCGCCAAACCAAGGTGCTCCAGGGTGATCCGAGAAGTTACAAGGTGCTACAAGCCAACTAACCATAGGCAGCTGTCCGCTATCTACATCTTTTCTGAATTGATAAAACACATCTCCTTTTGGAAGGCTTGTTTGTTTTTCTTGGCCCTGACTATGATAGCTCATTTGCTCTAACTCATGGTAATTTGGATCTTGCTCATTGGTGGTAAAAGCCTTTTTATGGATGGCTTTTTCAAAATCACTTAGCCCATCAAAAGCTTCTTGATTATAAAGAGACATATCCTTTTCTAAGCGCTCTTGTTTTTTGATTAAATCACTTCTTTGCTCTGGGGTTAAATCTTCTTTCTCTAAGGCTGCATCCACCCTTTGTTTTTCGAAAACTAGATATTGGGTATGAGCCTTGTGCAATCGAACATTGTATTGCTGGTGAAACTCTAGATTATTATCGGTAAAATTAGCAAGCCAATTCTCCTGATCATTGGTCAATCCCACAGGAATACTAAGTTCGTTTTGGTATACCCTCCAAGATATACCAGCTTTTTCCAAGCGCTCTGGATAAGTACTCCATCCCACATTTTTGTAATTGATTTGACCATTATCTAGATGAGCTGTTGATTCAGGATCATGAGGTTTTTCTCTAACGGTACCCGACCAAAAAAAGGATCTATTGGCACTTGTTCCAGTTAAAGAGGAGCAAAAATGTTGATCACATACGGTAAAGGCATCCGCTAGTGCATAGTAAAAAGGAATGTCCTGTCTTTGAAAGTACCCCATGGTTAAAGGAGCGTATTTTAAAGCTTCTCCAGAAGGCCTTTTTGCATTAAGCCAATTATTCATATCCCCATTATTTCTAGCCTCTACCATATCCTTCCAACTGTGAGGTAAACTACCCATCCAGGTAATTTTTGTATTTACTATATCCAGATGAAAAGGACCGTAAATTTTATGATTAAGGGGGTCACTTTGTAAGTAAACAGGTAAACCATCTGGTTGAACCATAGCCCTAGGGTCATTAAATCCCCTTACTCCTTGTAAACAACCATAGGCATGGTCAAAGGAGCGGTTCTCTTGCATTAAAAACACAATATGCTCTGCTTGGGTAAAATCACTGTTTTCAATAGGGTCAATACTCAAAGCCCTTTGTATGGAGCTTGGCATACCATTATTAAAACAAAGTCCAGTGGTAAATAAACTCGATACTTTGATAAAATCTCTTCTGCTTGGTTTCATAGTTTAGTTAGTATAGTAATGTTTTATTTTAACCACCAACTTACAGAGCGAATAACATCGGCTCCATTAAATTGACGGTCTATTGCTTTTTGTAAGTTACTAGGGTTATTGTTGTACTCCCCAAGTGGGTAAATCCATCTAAGTCCAGGGGTGTTATCGCCCTTGGTTTTAAATTTAGGAAATCCCGTTCTTAAGTGGTCGTAATAAATACTCCAATTACCTTGGTGAAACATAGTGATGTACTTTTGGGTTAGAATCTGCTCTAAAGCTGCATTAAAATCTTCCACCATTAAAGTAACTTTACTTTGGCTAATATAATTAACATACTCATTGGTTGTATAATAAGAAGCCTGTTCTTTTGCATAAGTGGCATAAAATTCAAAATTGGCTTTAATACCCTGGGTATAAAAAGTAGTAGCATCTGCGTTAATCCATCCTCTTAGGGCTGCTTCTGCTAAAATAAACTGCAACTCACTATAGCTTAAAATACTAGTAGGCTCATTTACAGGATTCTGGTAATAACGCTGATTTACCTTTGAGATATTCTTTTGTCCAACTAAAGCTTCATTCTCCCAATAAGCTACTGTGGGATCTCCCCCATTATAGCCGGAGAAATCTCCAATACTTAGCCCCTGCTCTAAGGCACTAGCAGTAGGTTGAGCAAAGGCAAAAAGTCTTGGATCTTTCAAGTCTTTTAAAAGATCAATAAAAGTAGCAGACATGTACATACCAGACCCATAAGAACTAGAGTTAAATTGAGGATATCTACTTCCATTTTGATCAAAATAACGCAGTTCTCCACTGTCTTGGTTATTTCTAAACAAAGGACTGTTTTGATAGATCTCAGCAAATCGCTGAGCAACACTTTGTCCGTCAATAGTAGTCTTCTTAGACAAACTCATCAAGACCTTTAACTGATAAGAATTGATTAATCTAAGCCATTTATCGCTATCTCCCCCATAGATTATATCTCCTTGTAAAGGTGCATTAGCTACAATAAGGCTTTGGGCTAAATCTAGCTCTTTTAAAACTCCTGCCAATACCTGTTCTTGGGTATCATAAACTGGAAAAATAACACCTTGTTCCCCTTGTAAGGCTTCACTATAGGGAATATCTCCAAATTTTAAACTTAATTGGTAAAAGAAGTAGGCTTTCAAAAAATGACCAATGGCTATATATTGTGGCTTTTCATATTCCACAGCTTGCTGCATCATTTTGTCCGTTTGAAGCAGTTCTCTAAATAAAGAATAATCCCCCCTACCCCATTTGTAATATTGATAGGTATTTTCTCCATCGGTAGAAATAAGCATTCGAGAGGCATATTCTTTAGAGATTCCCTCCAAAGTAAATGCTCTTTTACTCAAGGGAGTTAAAAGCAAGTGAGGAGAGGCACTTTGCACCTTATTTGGGTCCTGGTTTAATTTATCTAAGTCTTGACAGCCAACAAAGGTAAAAGCTGACAAAGCAAAAAGAGCTATTCTACGGTATATTTTCATGGTTATTTACAATTAAAATTTAACATTCACTCCTAGCCCAATCCAACGGCTAGATGGGTCTTGTATATCATTTGCTCCAGTAGTGTCATAATCGGGATCGGAGTATAATCCTTTTGATTTTTTCCAAATAAATAGGTTATATCCTGTTAAGCTAGCTGATAAAGCACTAATGCGTTTGGTCTTAAGCAAAGAGGTAAAGTCATAACTAAAAGCTAGGGTACGCAATTTGAAATAGGTTCTGTCAAAAATATTGGCAAACTCTTTACTTTGGGCCTGAGTTACTCTGGCTCTATAAGGGTAATTTTGGGCCCAAGTTTGCCAAGAAATTGCCGTGGTATGCTCTTGGTAGACTCTGGTATCCGATACAATATTTCCATTGGTATCGGTAATAAGTTCTCCAGAAACGATATTTACTCCTTTAGGTACGTATACCCCTTGTCCACTTTGGTATTCTTGATCTCTATAAGCAACGCTATTGGGATGTTTACCTCCCCACCACATTTTCTCTACAACCTCAGAGCGCATTACTCCACCCCAAATACCATCAATACCAATATTTAATCCTAGGTTTTTATATTTAAAGGTATTATTCCATCCTAGAATCCACTTTGGATCAAGGTTACCTACTTTTCTTGGCGTTTTATCTATAGTTGGCAATCCTGTAACTGCATCTAAGATTAAATCCCCATCTGGTGTTGTTTCCCAAACACTAGCATAAAAAGAATCTGCTCTATCGTTTAAATTAAAATTGCCGTATTTAGGAGCACCTCCATAGATTTGGGTAAGTTTTTTCTCTTTAGTACTCCAATTCACGGAAGTAGAATAACTAAAATCTTCTTTATCTACGACTTTGGCCACTAAAGAAACTTCAAATCCATTGGTGGTATACTCATTTCCGTTTACGCGCATGGAACCAAATCCGGAACCTTCTGAAACTGGAAATTGAATTAAGAAGTTAGAATCCACCACTCTATAATAGGTAAGATCCATACTTAAGCGCCTTTTTAAAAACGAAGTAGAAAGACCTAATTCAAAAGAGCGAGATTTCTCTGGTAAAAGATTTGGGTTTAAAATACTATTGGGGTATTCTACCATTTGATTACCATTAAAAGAAGGGTTAATCGGACTATAAGCCGCTTGAAGTAAATAAGGATCTAAATCACTGGATACTTCTGCCCAAGAAGTATAGAGTTTTAAATAATCTACACTGGAGGGTAAAGAAACTAAGTTAGATAGCATCACACTTAAAGATGCTGAAGGATAAAAATAAGATCGGTTAGCTTTAGATAAAGTACTAGACCAGTCATTACGTCCAGCAAAAGTAAGGAAAAAAGCATTGTAAAAATCCAATTCTATGGTTCCATACACACTATTTACCGCCTTTTTAATTGTAGTATTTGTTGCCGTAACATTCCCAGTGGAGTTACCCAAATTATACACTCCAGGAACAGTTAATCCATCGGCTGCAGAATAAGTGTTTTTTCGTTGGTAATACCTAGAGGCTGCTCCAGCGTTTACATTTAAGGAAATTACATTGCTTATATCTTTGTTATACATGGCAAGGATATCGTATTCAAAATCTAATCTTTGATCGTTATCTATACTAAAGCCACCTTCTCTGGAAGCGCTATAATTAAAATAAGATTTTGGGCTTTGTACCTCGGTAGAATTGGAAGTAGACACCCCAGATGCTCTACCTTGAATTACTAAATCTTCAGTAGCTTGATAGGTTAAACTAAGTTGGCTATTAACAATATCTTTATCCCAAATTCGCTTAAAGTACTCTGCTCCAAACCAAGGGTTATTATACCAAGCATAATTGTAATTGGCCTGTTTATAGCCCTCCATACCAGGAACCCATAAATTGTTTTTTAAATCTCTTCCATTTACATCATTACCCATCCATATTAAAATAGTATACATATGTCCCGAAGGGTTGTAACCGTAATTAGGTACATTAGGAGCGTGGATTTTCCCATAACTAAACTTACTATCTAAAGTAAACTTATCGCTTAAAAAAGAAGTGGACTTAAAGCTCAAATTACCCTTATACATAGAGGTATTAGGTACTCTATCTTTATTGTAATTAAACTCTCCACCTATGCGGTAAGAACCTTTTTCACTTTTATTGGTTACAGCAAAATTGGTTCTAGAAATTATACCATTTTGCATAAACTCCTTTAGGTTATCATGATACTGCCAGGCAATTGGAACTCTTTCATATTTACTTCTATCGTTATATTGAGTAGACTCAACACTTCCGTACCATGGAATAATCTCTCCAGTGGCTTTATCCAAAATGGGAGAGTTCCACTGAGCAATTTTCTTGTCTCCATCAAACTTAGGTCCCCAGATCATATCACCATCAGATATACCTCCATCTTTTCCATCCCAGAATTCGTATTGTCCATTACTCCCACTTCCATACTGGGTTTGGGTTTTTGGATATACAGTAAAACCTGCACTTATCATTAAGTTTTGAGAAGCAGTTACCTCAGTACCTTCTTGTTTGGCATTTTTTGTGGTAATTAAAATAGCACCATTTCTACCTCTAGAACCATAAAGTACAGAAGCACTAGTACCTTTTAATACGTTTATATTGGCAATATCCTCTGGAGATACATCGAAAAAGTCTGTACTTACAGCAATACCATCAATAACCACCAAAGGGGACTTCCCTCTTAGTGAAAACGACGGAGCTTGCATCATACCCGGAGGGTTGGATACCTGTAATCCTGCTACTTGTCCTGAGAGTAAGCTACCTACATTGGGTGTGGCTACCTCTTGCACTTTATTTACATCGACTTGTTGGGTAGCATAACCAATGGTCTTTTCAGCTCTTGTTATCCCTAAAGCGGTAATAACCACTTCGTCTAAAGAGGAATCCTCACTTTGTAATATTATGGTTAATAGATTGTTCTCATTTACGCTTACCTCTTTATTTTGGTAACCGATAAAACTGACAATCAGAATATCGCCTTTTTGTACATTAATACTAAAATTACCTTCAAAATCAGTTGCTACTCCATAACTGCTCCCTTTAATAGTTACGGAGGCTCCCGGTAAGCTAAAGCCCTCATGGTCTAATACAACTCCCTGTAAGTTAAAGCCATCTTGCGCCATAGCTCCCCAGGGAAGAAAACTAAAAAATAGCATAAAAAATAGTAAATGTCGTTTCATTTTTATTATTGTTTTTGGTTGAGTACAAAATTGGCTCATCTGAAAAACAATAGTATTAACCAAATATTAACAAAAAAACAGACAGCTTACCCTAGTGTTAAATTAGCTAAAAAATAAAAAACGTTTTATTAACACAGTATTCTATATATAACTCCAAAGTTTATTCCATGAAAAAAAGGTTTTTGTCGCCACAACAAAAACCTTTTCACTCATTATAAACAACAAAACAACAACACTTTAAGCACTAAAATCCCCTATAAAAAACTAGTATAAAACTTAATAGCTCTTGTTTTTATGGGATAGTATTAGTGGATGTACTATTAAAATTGACACATAAGGTCTTCTACATATCTATTGTGGAATTTATTGACCTGTATCCTCATAGTCTTTAGATCTTGAATTAAATCCTTAGCAATAACCTGATTTGCATTAGTATACACACTAATGGGAAGGCCCTTATACTCCATTTGTAAGCACTCTAACATATTTTGTAGACTCGCGGCACTTTGAATAAGAAAAATAGGCTCATTCAGAGTCATTGAAAGCAAATCCATGCTACCATCTACATTACTTAAAACAATAGGAGTGCTAGAGTCAATACAATGCAAATCTATACCTACAGGATAGTGTAAAATGGCTCCTTGTAAAATAGCCATATGCACAAGGTGAATAAGTTGCGAACTATACTTAGAGCCTTGATGGCCATTTAACCTGTGGCAATTCATTTGTGTGACCTGAGTGGTTAGCTCTTTGGTAAATTCCCATTCATGGCTTTTGTGTACAATAATGGGATGTGCAATTAACTCTAAATGATAGCTATTTTGCAATCTTTGAACAACAATTTGCTTTGCAACTTGTTCCATTTTGGCATCACTTAGAACTAAAACAGGCATATCTGGGATGCTTTTTATATTACTTTGTATTAAACTACCTATAAGGTGCTCTTGTAAAAGAGTTGCATTTTGCTTGGTACCCAAAAAATCTACTTTACCGACCATTGGATCGCTAAAAATTTGTTTGAGTTGAATCTTATTACAAAACACAATACTCACCACTCCTTTTGGAAAACCACAAAATTGGAGAATTTGCTGCATCTTCTCACGGATTAAAATCGCTCTTTTACTAGGTTTAATTACCAAAGTGTTACCAAGGGGAATCTCCTGTAAAATAGACTTAATCATTTGAAGCAAAATAAAATTCTTATAGTGCATAGAAACAACAATCTTAGGTTTTTGTTGTTTGCCTAGCTTAAGGGGATTAGTATTCTTTGAAAAACTAGCAGCATTAAGGCAATAATCATTTAAAACAGCAATACATAAATCTACTTCTTGTCTAGCTAAAAAAAGATTCTTGCCACTATCTTTGGCAATACAAAGTGCTAAAGAGGCTTTATTCTCTGTAAAATAATCCTTCATTTTAAAAAAGATCTTTCTATGGAAACCCTTTAACTTACTTTGCATAAAAAGTGCCTTGCTAGCTAAATGTAGCGTCTCTTGTAATACAAGAGGATTATCACTAGTAAAGCCTAGCTGTTTATGGCTACTTGGAACACTTATTTTCATTTGCACAAAAAATTTATTTAACTAAAATATAAATATTTTTTTTAACAGTATGATATTTTAGTTAATTTATAACTGATTTAAACATATTAAACACATTAAATATACTAAAATAACCTATACTAAAATAGTATATTATGAATATAACCATAAAAAAACTAATTACTACCAACAAGAATATAAAATTGACAATATTTTACAGTAAACCTTAGGAGAGAAACTACCTTTTTTGTATCATCGCAGCCCTAACCTAACCACAATCATCTGTTATTAAATATGTTGCAAAAAAGAAATCATAAATATAACAATGCAACTCTGTTGCAACCTTTACATAAAATATAGAATGTATTGTTGTAATACAATGTTTTTTAGTATTTTTGCAACGATGAAAGCCACTCGATACATAGCGCACCTTGTTTTATCCCTACTAATCTTAGTAGTGGCAAGCTACCCATGTACCGATAGGTTCGAATATGCCCCTTCTGTAGTAAACACTACAAATTATACCTCAGCCACAGCTTCAAACGATACTTCTATCCAAAAGGAAATAACCCTTAAGGATACATGCTCTCCTTTGTGTACCTGTAATTGTTGTGCTACTTTTATTACATTGGCATTTTCTGTAAATCTACCAGAGGCTAAAACTTTTTCTTTAAATAAAGAAGTAGTATCCTTTTATAATTACTTCCCACAAAATATTGCCCAAAGCATCTGGCAACCACCTAAAATAGCATAATAAATTTTAACGTTTTTAACATAGTTTTCTTAAATTTAAACTATGAATACACCTATTAAAACTAAATTTTATTACAATGCTAGATAAAATCATACAATTTAGTATCCAAAATAAGTTTATTATAGGATTGCTAACCCTTGCCTTAATGGTAGTGGGAGGCTATTCTGTGTCAACTTTACCAATGGATACCCAGCCTGATATTACCAATAATCAGGTGCAAATTATAACTAGTTCTCCTACTTTAGCCACACAAGAGGTAGAGCAGTTCATTACCTACCCTATTGAACAGGCGGTAAAACCAATCCCAAATATTACCGAACTTAGATCCATTAGTAGATTTGGATTAAGTGTAATTACCGTAGTATTTACCGAGGATACAGATATTTATTGGGCCAGAACTCAAATTAACGAAAAGCTTAGCGAAGCCTCAGAAATTATTCCTAAAGGAGTTGGAACACCAGAGCTTGCACCAGTGAGTACAGGTCTTGGAGAGATTTACCAATATGTGGTTTACCCCAAAGAAGGATATGAAGACCAATACAACAGTATGGATCTTCGTACCATTCAAGATTGGATTATCAAACCACAACTTTTGGGAGTAAAAGGTGTTGCAGAGGTAAACACTCTTGGGGGGCAACTAAAACAATATGAAATTGCTGTAAAACCAGATTTGCTAACCTCTTTAGATACTTCCATCTTGGAAATATTTCAAGCATTAGAGGCAAATAACGAAAACACAGGAGGTGCTTATATCGATAAAAAACCTTATGCCTACTTTATCCGAAGCGTTGGTATGGTGTCTAATTTAGAAGACATTGAAAAAATTGTAGTTAAAAACGTTAATGGTACTCCTGTGTTAATTCGCGATGTTGCAGATGTGCGCATTGGAAGTAGTATACGTTATGGAGCTGTTACCAAAGATGGTTTAGGAGAAGATGTAGGTGGAATGGTAATGATGCTCAAAGATGCCAACACTCAAGAGGTAGTAAATCTTGTGAAAGAGCGCATGGCCCAAATTGAGAAATCCCTTCCTGAGGGAGTTGCCATTGATACCTTCTTAGATCGTACAAAATTAATTGATAAAACAGTTAAAACCATTCAAACCAACTTAATGGAGGGGGCTTTAATTGTAATTTTCGTATTAGTTATTTTCCTTGGAAACTGGCGTGCAGGATTAATTGTAGCCTCTGTGATTCCGCTTTCTTTACTATTTGCCATCTCTTTGATGCGTTTATTTGGAGTAAGTGGAAACTTAATGAGCTTAGGAGCTATTGACTTTGGTTTAATTGTCGATGGGGCCGTTATTATTGTAGAGGCCATTGTACACCGACTTCACCTTGGAAAGAAAAGACGGTTATCCCAAGCTCAAATTAACCAAGAGGTATACCAAGCTTCTTCTAAAATTCGAACAAGTGCAGCCTTTGGGGAGATTATCATCTTAATTGTGTACTTGCCCATTTTGGCTCTTTCTGGTATTGAAGGTAAAATGTTTGGTCCTATGGCACAAACGGTATCCTTTGCAATCTTAGGTGCATTTATTTTATCATTAACCTATGTACCAATGGTTTCTTCCCTGTTTTTATCTAAAAATGCTGGAAAGGAAAAACCGAACTTTAGCGATCGATTAATCCAAAAAATATACAAGCTTTACAAACCTATCTTAGAAAAAGCATTCAAAGTAAAGCAATTAGTCTTAGGTCTTGCTTTAGTTCTATTTGCTTACTCTGTATATGTGTTCTCTAATATGGGAGGAGAATTTATTCCAACCTTAGATGAAGGAGACTTAGCCACTCACGTGATTATTTCCTCTGGAAGTTCCCTTTCACAAGAAATTGAGACCACTACTTTAGCCGAGCAAATTTTAAAAGAAAATTTCCCTGAGGTAAAGATGGTAATTTCCAAAATTGGTAGTGCGGAGATTCCAACCGACCCAATGCCTATGGAGGCAGCGGATTTAATTGTGGTATTAAAAGAAAAGGATGAGTGGACCAGTGCTAGTACAAAAGAAGAGTTAATCTCAAAAATGGAGCATGCTCTAGAGCAAATTCCTGGAGTAACAACAGAATTCTCTCAACCTATTCAAATGCGATTCAACGAGTTAATGACTGGAGTTAGAAGTGATGTTGCGATTAAAGTATTTGGAGAAGACCTAGATAGACTAGCTGCTATTGGAGAGGAAATCAACGGCTATATAGCAGATGTTCCAGGAGTGAGTACTCCTAAATTAGAGAGAGTTTCTGGACTTCCGCAAATTAGTATTTCTTATGACAAGGATAAACTAGCTATGCATGGACTTAGTATTGGACAAATTAGTCAAATCATTCGAATGGGGTATGCTGGAGAAGCCGCCGGATTTGTATATGAAGGAGAAAAGAGATTTGACCTTGTAGTTCGATTAGATCAAGATGCTAGAGCAGATATTGAAAATATTAGAAATACCTTTATCCCACTTCCAAACGGAGGTCAGATTCCCCTAGGTCAAATAGCCACTATCGACTATGAAGATGGACCACAACAAATTAGTAGAGAAGATGGAAGAAGACGTATTGTTCTTGGGTTTAACGTTAGAGAAAGAGACGTAAAAAGTGTAGTAAATGACATTCAAGGAATTTTAGATCAAAAACTAACTTTACCTGATGGCTATTATGTTACTTATGGAGGACAGTTCGAGAATTTAGTTGAAGCAACTAATCGTCTTAGTATAGCGGTTCCTATAGCCCTTGCTCTAATTTTTATACTGCTTTATTTTACCTTTAGATCGGTAAAACAATCCCTTATGATTTTCACGGCTATTCCCCTATCGGCCATCGGTGGAATTGCAGCCCTTTGGCTACGTGATATGCCTTTTAGTATTTCTGCTGGAGTAGGTTTTATTGCTCTATTCGGAGTTGCCGTATTAAATGGTATTGTACTTATTGGCCAGTTTAACGCTCTAGAAAAAGAAGGTATGCCACTATACGAAAGAATTATTGAAGGAACTAAAATCCGACTACGACCAGTACTATTAACAGCAATGGTTGCCTCTTTAGGTTTTTTGCCTATGGCACTATCTAATAGCGCTGGAGCTGAGGTGCAAAAGCCATTAGCTACTGTAGTAATTGGAGGACTTATATCGGCTACAATTTTAACTTTAATTGTCCTACCTATTATCTACTACTATGAAGAAAAAGGATTAGGACTTTCTAAAAAAGCAAAAGCCGCAGCTTTAGCCTCTTTACTACTGTGTATGAGTATACCAACAGTAGCCCAAGAAAAAGGACAAGTGATCTCCTTAGAGCAAGCAATCGAATTGGCTACTCAAAACAATCAATCCATTGATGCAGCACGTTTAGGAGCGCAAAGCCAACAGCAGTTAATTAAAACTGCCTATGACATCCCAAAGACGGAAGTATCCACTGGTTTTGGTCACTTAAGTGGAATAGAAAAAAAGGATATTTCATTAGATGTATCTCAAAGCTTTAGTCCTTTTACCTATGGTAAGAAAAAAGAGGTATTAAAAAACAATTATCAGGCTTCTGTTTTAATGCTACAAAAAAGCCAAATTGAAGTTGAGTTTTTGGTGAAGCAATCTTGGCACAATATGCTTTTTGCTATGAGTAGATCATTAGTTTTACAAGAGCAATTAGATTTATTAAAGGAGTTTTCTGCTTCGGCTAAACTACGCTATGAAACAGGGGAATCTACCCTTATGGAAAGCAATGTAGCCATAGCAAAGGAACAAGAGGTCAATGTGATGCTAACCCAAAACATAGCCCTACTTTTAAACGAAAAGTCCAAGTTAAGAGCTCTATTAAATATACAAGAGGATTTTACTCCTTTAGAAGCAGGATTAGAATTTGACCCACATGATGTGTTTGAGCAAATTGATCTAAGCCAAAATAATTCTTTATTATTAGCAGAAAATCAAATTAGCACTTCACAGGCACAAACAAAACTAGAGAAATCGGCATTTTTACCAGATATTTCCCTAGGTTATAGCATAGAATCGGAATCTGGTTTGCAGACAATGAGTAATGGAACAACCAAAAATTATGGCCAACAACTGCGTATTCCAAGTTATTCAGTAGGTATCACTATCCCTATTTTCTTTGGAAGTCAAAGCTCAAAAGTAAAGGCCTTGAAAACAAAAACAAAACAATTAGAAGTAGAGAAAGATTATTTGCACACGCAACTAAGTGCTAATGTACAGCAGCAATTAGATAATATTTCGGCCCAAGATAAGGTTATTCAATACTATCAAACAAGCGCACTAAAAAACGCAGATATCATAACTGATCACGCCAATAAACAATATAACAATGGAGACATTTCCTATGTAGAATACATACAATCT
Source organism: Myroides sp. LJL115 (assembly GCF_054871665.1). Classification (NCBI taxonomy): domain Bacteria; kingdom Pseudomonadati; phylum Bacteroidota; class Flavobacteriia; order Flavobacteriales; family Flavobacteriaceae; genus Myroides; species Myroides sp. LJL115. The sequence continues at coordinate 23,471 of NZ_JBTXLS010000022.1, forward strand.
ATGGAAACAGCATTCACCATTTATATTAATTACTTAGAAGCAGTATTGCAATACAACTTAAGCCACAACACTTTACATTACCTAATTAATCAATAATTGATCATGAAAAAATCCATCTTATACTTTGGTTTTGCTCTTAGCTTACTAAGCCTTAGTTGTACTACTAAAGACAAAACCTCTATCGATACAATAGATTCTACTTCCCAAGAACAGCAAGAAAATGCTTCTTTAAACAAAGAAGTAGAATTAAATAACGCCCAGTTTAAAGCAGCAGGCATTACTTTAGGACAAATTCAAGATAGAAACTTAAGCGATGTTCTAAGGGTAAATGGACTAATCAAATTACCTGCAAAAGACCAAGCGGATGTAACTAGCTTTTTAGGAGGAACCGTTACACAAATCAATGTAAATGTTGGACAACACGTAACAAAAGGTCAAACCTTAGCTATGATTGAGAGTCCAGAGTTTATCCAATTACAAGAGCAGTATCTAGTTTCTAAGAACAACTTAGATTATTTGGAATTAGAATACCAAAGACAACAGACCTTAAGAGAGCAAAATGTAAACTCTCAAAAGATTTATCAAAAGACAAAATCGGATCTAAATGTTGAAAGAGCACGTTACCAAAGTTTAACCAATCAATTAAAATTACTTAATGTAGCCCCTGGTTCTAGTGCAGCTAGCATGAGAATTACTGCTCCTATTACTGGAAATATTGCCAGTATTGATGTAAAGATTGGTACTAATATTGCCCCTGGACAATCTTTGTTTAACGTAGTAGACAATACTAAAGTACACTTAGATTTAATGGTATTTGAAAAAGATTTAGCACAAATTAAAGTAGGGCAAACCGTTAGCTTTAACTTGACTAATAATGAGTCTACTCCAATAAATGCAACTATTTTTAGTATTGGAAATGCTTTTGAACCAGGAACTAAAACCGTTGCTGTTCACGCAAATATTGAAAAAACAGATCAAACTCTTGTACCAGGCTTTTATGTAAATGCTCTAGTAAACTTAGGAGATTCTAAAGTGCCATCGCTACCAAACACAGCTATTGTAAAGGCAGAGGGTAAAGAGTTTATCTTTGTGGTAGAAGATCAAACAAAGGAGGAATATCACTTTGAGCGTATTGAGGTAAAAACTGGTACATCGGAATTAGGATACACTCAGGTTAGTGTACTTATGGCCTTACCAGAGGATCCTCAAATTGCATTAACAGGAGCTTACTACATCCAAAGCCATTTGATTAAAAACGAAGGTGGCGGTGGCCATGATCACTAAAATAGAAGTGATAAATAATAGATGCGTAAAAAAATCTGCTTTTTTAAAAAAGCAGGTTTTTTTATGCCCTTACTTTTGCACTACCGTATAATGCAGCACTTTTACGTCTTCAAAACAACTACCTTCTTCCTAGCTACAACGAAATAAGATGAAAAAATAACCTATCTTCTATTTCATTAAAAACACAATCAAAAAGCAAGCTTCTCTCCTATTCTACCTTGTATAAATTAAAAAGAGTGATTTAAATAGCTTCTACTGGGGTTTATAATTTATTCTATCTCAAAGTATGTAAAGTATGTTTTCAACCCCTTACAACCTCCTAAAGAAGTTGTTTTTGATTTTCATAGCTCCCTTTTTCTATTCATCCCATAAAACTCCTCTAAAAGAGGATAAACTGCTTAAGTGTAGAAAAAGAATAGTCAGCAAATTTCCCATGGTTCGTCTTAGGGTTTAAATAAGTGTCATGATAATAAAAAAACATATAGAAAACCATAGGCTAATAATGCCTTTAATGAATTTACTAAAAGAACATTTGTTTTGGCATTAAGCAAAAAAAAGGAGCTAAAAACATATCGTTTTCAACTCCCTTTTATAATTAATATAGAAACTCCGTTTTAAAAAGTCATTCTCAAATTATTATAATTCCAAAATGATAAATTCACTTCTTCTATTTAACTGGTGCTCTTGTATTGTACATGGAACTCCGTTAGAACATTTGTTTAATAGTTGGCTCTCCCCATATCCTCTACCTTGTATACGGCTTGAATCAATCCCTTGCTCAATTAACCATTTAATAGTAGATTTTACGCGTCGATCTGAAAGACCCATGTTGTAGTTATCATCTCCTCTTGAGTCTGTATGAGAACGAACATCAATTTTCATAGAAGGATATTCTTGCATTACTGCGTAAATCTTGATTAACTCCTCTTGAGCATCGGGACGAATATTAGACTTGTCAAAATCGAAATAAATTGGATTAAGTCCAAGAGTTTTAAATAAATCGTCTCCTACTTTAAGCCCTAAAGTACTTTTCTCTAGTTTTACATCAGCAGTAACTGCTGTAGTGGATACTGGTAAAGTAAGCATTACTTCATTGCTTTGGTAATCCTGCTTTTCAGCTTTTACTATAATCATCTCTCCACAAGGTAGAGTAGCATTTGGATTATAGTAACCATTTTCATCACTTGTTAAGGTAAATAACACCTCATTTTTCTGATTGTAAATAGTAACTGTAGCACCTGGTATAACCTCATTAGTATCTGTATCAATGATACGTCCATCTAAAGTAATTGCACATGGTATTTCACTAAAGAAATAAATGTTATCACCTGCAGTTTCAGCCTGGCGATTAGAACTTACAAATCCCTTTTTACCATTAGTAGTAAAAAGTGCAAAGTCATCCATACTGGAGTTAATAGGACTACCCATATTAATAATTTGGGTTACTTCTCCAGTAGCAGTTAAACGCGTCATAAAGATGTCTAATCCTCCTAAACCTGGATGTCCATCAGAGGCAAAGAATAAAATTCCATCTTTAGAAATAAATGGAAATGTCTCTCTTGCCGAAGTATTGATCTTATCTCCTAAGTTAATAGGCTCACCATACTGGCCATTAGGTAGAATTTCTACCTTAAAGATATCCGATGCTCCTAAAGTACCTTTTCTATCTGAAGAAAAGAAAAGCCATTTTTCATCTACACTTAAAGTAGGGTGAGCTGTATTGAAGTTATCTGAGTTAAAAGGTAACTCTTCTACCGCTGACCATTTACCATCTTCTGATTTTTGGCTTTTATAAATTTTAAGTAAGGAATTCTTACTTTTATTTCCTTTTTTGCGTCCGTTTGCTTTTGAGTTATTACGGGTGAAATACATTGTATTTCCATCTTTAGTAAAGATAGCAGTAGCGTCATTTACCTTAGAATCCATTTCACTTAAAAATACAACCGGCTCACTAAAGGTACCGTCATTTTCTATTGTTGTAGAAAATAAGCTAGTAAAATTCTCATTAGTCCAAGCGTGTACCCCGTTAGAAGCTTTTGCAGAATTCTCTCTAGCAGAAGTAAAGATTAAATCATTTCCTAAAACGAATCCACCATAATCTGAAAACTCAGAGTTCACCTCTATAGCTTTAAGATTATACTTTTCTCCTTGCTGGGCAATTTGCTCTAAGTAATCTCTATTACCAGTGAATAGAATCGCACGCTTATCTTGGGTTTCCATTTGGTTAAATACCCCCATAATAGAATCACTCTTTGCATAATCTTCCACTGCTCTTAAAGTCTGTGCATAACGATAGTAATGCTCAGAAGAGATAGGCTCTTTACCTTTGTCTTTGTACTCTGCTTCAAAAAGCTCTGTATACCACTCATTAGCTTTGTCTAACTTACCATTGAAATAATAAGCATCTGCTAACTTTTGTAATATCTCTTGATTTTTATAGCCTTTTTCCGCGATACGCTCATACATTTGAATAGCATCTACATAAGCTAATCTGTCGTATCTTGTATCTGCTTTTTTATGTGTTTTTACTTGGGCAAAACCACTTAAAGCACCCATAAAAAGAAGTAGGCTTACTAAGCCTACTTTTACTTTATTTTTTATCATAACTAGAAGTCTTTAGAAGAACCTTGGAGCATTGATGCTTCCGCGTCTGTTAAATAGTTCAAAGCGCAACATAATCTCGTGAGATCCTGAATTGTAGTGACGTAACTTAGTAGTTTCCGCATCATAAGAATAACCAACAAATAAGTTATCATTGATTTGAAATCCTGCTAAAGCACTAACTGCAGCATCCCAACGATAAGCAGCACCAAGAGTTAATTTCTCCAAAATTAAAAAATTCGCCGTTAAATCCACTTGAAGTGGAGCACCTGTTACTGCTTTAGCTAAAAATGCAGGCTTGAATTTTAAATTATGGCTAAGGTCAAATACATGTCCCCCCATTAAATAAAAGTGAGGCTTTTGACGCATAGTAGTCATATCATTATCATCGTAACGATCGTTTTCCAAAAACATTGGTACTGATAATCCTAAATAAGTTCGCTCTGAATATAAGTATAAACCAGCTCCAATATTTGGTGTGAATTTATTATTTATATTACTAGCTGAAATTGGATCATCCGGGTGACGAATAGTTAACTTTTGATAATCCACACTTAATAAATTAGCTGTTCCTTTAATACCAAAAGCTAATTTATAATCATAGTTAAGATCAATAGCATAAGAAAGGTCAATAGCAATGTTATTGTCATTCATTGCTCCAAGCTTATCATTGATAAAGTTCACCCCTAGTCCTAACCCTGAATCTCCAAGAGGAGTATTCACAGAAAAACTTGCCGTCTTAGGTGCTCCTTCTAATCCAACCCACTGGGTTCTATATAAACCAACAGCTGTCATGGTTCCTCTACTTCCTGCATAAGCCGGGTTAATAGCGGAGGTATTATACATATACTGCGTGTATTGAGGATCTTGTTGAGCAAAAGCATTTTGGTAGCATCCTAAAGCTAAAAGGGTGATACCTAGATATTTTATTGTTTGAAAAAATTTCATACGTACGTTTTAATTTTAATGCGTCTCTAGGTGTAAATACCCAGCTTTTTTAATGGTACTATTTCCGTTTGTACCTGTGTACTCATAAGTAAGTACGTAATAATAAGTTCCAGTTGGTAACATCTGGTTTTTATCCACCGTTACTCTACCTTCTGAGTATCCTCTAAATACATTTACAGAACCGTCCCCTTTAGCGTCATAATTAGAAGTTTCGAAAACTTTTACTCCCCAACGGTTGAAAATCTCTAGGCGGTTATCTGGGAACTTATGTAAGTTTTCAATTTCGAAGTAGTCGTTCTTCCCATCTCCATTTGGAGTAACAAGGTTGTAAATAACTACATCTCCATCTAAAATAAGATCTGTTTTAACAGTAGCTAAAGTAAAGAAACCATAACCTTTAACTGCAGTTGGAGTAGTAATCTCTTTATTTGCTAAATCTACTATTCCTCCTTCGTCTACCCAAAGATTTTCATAAGGATCAAAACGAACAATATGAAGTTCTTTTTCTGGATCTTTTAAAAGTTCCGCTGGGGTAGTACGCTCGTCCCAACTTAAAGTAAGAAGAATATCTTCTTTATGGTTAGAGCTTCCTTTTTCTACAATCCAGTACTCATTCTTATCAAGGATATTGATTACTCCAGACACATGAGGACGCGCTCTAAAAAAGGCTTTATCCTCTAAAATATAGGTTCCTTCGTACGCATCGGTTTTACTACTAGGAGCACTTATTGCAGAATATCTATAAAGACCTTTATCTCCTTTTGGATATTGAAAGGCTTCTTGTCCAATTTTTTCTACCATTCCCTCTGCATGCGAACGATCCGTTGGATTAAGAGCTTGTGCTGAGTGATGAAAAGTTAGAGAACCATTTAAAGAATCTACTTGAATGATTCCATCTTGGAAGTCTACCGATCCGTTAACATCCATAGCATTTTTTAAATCAAATGCCATTACAGGAGTTGGGTTCTTTAATATTACATGATGAAACTCAGAAATACTTTCTCCTGAGATTAATTGTGTACCTGTATTTTGTTCATAAGGAGTGAAAATGGCAGTAGAATTCTGCGCATTAGTACTATGGGTGTAAATATTATCATTATTAAAATCGTGATAAAAATAAACCGTACCATCATTTTTCACATTCCCTTGTTGGGTATTATCAAAAGGATAAATAGTAGACATAAGTCCGCCTTCAGCCACTGTGATAACCCCTTCATTGGTAAATACTTCTTTTTTATCATTGCTTTGCGCGTTCGTTACAAATGGCAAACAAGCTAAGAAAATAAAAGAGTATTTTTTATTAGGTGTATACATAGCTTTTAATTTTGAATAAGAATAGTCGCACTAGTTAAACTAGCACGACCCATTCTTTATATTACTTACTTAGTCTCTAACTACAAATACGATATTAATATAGCTTGCAGCAGTACCGCGACCAATAATATCATAAGTCATTACTCCTTCTTTGGTAATACCTGTAATTTTGAAAACAGATTTATCATAATAAGTAACGTAGTACTTTAAATCACCTTTTTCAAAAGTCGGGATAATATCTAATTCTCTAGCAGTATCTCCAGCTTCACTACTTACAAAAGAACCTGAAGCTCCACCGAATTGTTTGATATACTCGGCGTGAAGATCCATTTTAAGGCCTGTTGCATCATTAGTAGTATCAAAAGTAACAGCAGGCATATAGAATACTTTTGGCATAGCAGCTTTTGCTTGTGCAACAGCATCTACAGTTTTTAAGTATCCTTTATCATCTACTACTACAATTCTATCTGAAGCTTTTCCTTCGAAAGTTGGAAGAGCTCTAAAACGAACATCTCCTTTGTTTCCAGTTAATGTCTTGTTATTGGATCCAACTGGTTTACCAGCACCTACATCCAAAGTAGCAGTTGGTTTAGCAGCTTCATCAGTAAGACCAACGATACCTATACCTGTGTTACCATTTTTAAGCATAGCAAAAGCTGTACTTGCGTTACCTGCCACTTTATCACTTGTTCTACCTCCAGTACCATTACCAATTTGGAAATGAATGGCATTTGGATCTTCAAATTCTCCTTTTTTTTCATCAGAAAGAGAAGAGTTTCCATTTAAGATAGCATTATAAGCTCCCATTACCGTTTCTCTTTGGGTTGTAGATATTGTACCATAACCTAAAGCCATTGATTCAAAAGCGCGAGTTTTAATATCATTTCCAAAAGCAAAAGAATATGTAGCATCTGTCTGAGAAGCATCACCTATAACAATTGAAGCATCAGCGTTTGCTTTTACATTTTGTCCAATCGCAATACCATACATACCGGTTGACATTGCGTAATTACCTATAGCCACACTTCCGAACTCACTAGCAACAGAACTTGAAATAAGAGCAACAGAACCCGGCCCAACAGGATACGATATACCATCAAAACCTTCTTCTGTACCTCGAGCATAAGCTCCACGAATTGCTCCAGCAACATCTAAATCTGCCCCTGCCATTCCTGTTTCTTTATTGATAGCAACAGCACCCATTTGATAAATAGCTTGAGTATTTAAAGTAGCTTTATCACCACCTGTTGCTACAGTTTCACCATCTTCACCAGCAGCTTCACCTTTCTGTACAAACCATGGTTCTACCATTAAAGTAGATTTATCCATCCACTCTGGATTACCATCTTTATCTGTACCTAATACTTGATCCTTTAAATCAGTACCCCCTTTAATGTCATCAGGAGTAATAGTATCATCTTGAATTTCATCACCTGTAATACTTCCTTTGGCAATACTTAAATGAGTATCTACTAAAACAGCTCCTTGTTTCATTCTAGCTGAATCTCCATCTATTGCAGGAGTTGCTGTACCAATTGAAATCTTACCATCTGTAGTTAGATTCTTAGCATTAAGAATATTTTCAACATTTACATCTGGCATTCCTGGAACCCATTGTCCTGGTTTTCCATCTTTACCTTCTTCATATACTAAAGCTTGTCCATCTTTACTTGGAGGTGTAGGTGAAACAGGAGTGTTTTGGATTCCTCCAACCACTGTTTTCCCATCCGTATCTAAAGTAACATCTCCAGCAAGAGTTAATCCTTCAGGTGCTGCCTCCCATTGGATAACTTTATTACCTTCTACTTCTGTTGTAGTTAGAATCTGTCCTTTGTTTCCAGGTTTAATCTGATTTACATTTAGAATCCCACCGATTTTAGATAAATTCAAAGCTTTTTCATTTACATCTAAAGTAGTTCCTTTTAAAGTAGTTCCTTCTCCACCTACAACAGTAATTCTAGGAGTAGCTCCTTCTGTATCTACCGCTCCAGTTAAGTTTTTAGCTCCAGCTAAGTGATCCACATTAGTATTTCCTGGAATCCAAGATTTAGAAGTTTCGTCATAAACTAAAACTTGTCCATCTTTAGTTGGAGGTGTAGGTGCAACTGGAGTATTTTGGATTCCTCCAACAACTGTTTCCCCAGCTTTATCTAAAGTAACATCTCCATCAAGATTTAATGAAGGCGCATCAATCCATCCTACAACAGTATTATCCCCTACTTTTTTAGAACTTAAAATTTGCCCTTCTGTTCCAGGAGTAATTTCTAAAGTAACATCTGCAAAAGTTGTGTTCTCAGGTTTTTCCTTGTTAGCGTTTACAACAGTAATACTTGTAGAGCTTATTTTTCCTTTAGCTAACTCTCCTTTAACAGTTGAGTAATTTATATTTAAAGATCCCTCTTTGTCCACATTTAATCCTGCTCCTGGTTTTACAACTCCTGGAGTATTCTCTGTAGCAATACTTGCTCCAGGTACATCTTTCCACTCTACAAGAGTTTTACCATTTTCAATTGTAGTTGTTAATATCTGTCCAGCATTCTGTGCAGGAGTAATTTCTAAAGTAACATCTGCAAAAGTTGTGTTCTCTTTATTGTCTGTACCATTATTAACTGTAATAGTACTAGAGCTAACTTTTCCTTTAGCTAATTCTCCTTTAACAGTAGGAAAATCTACATCTAAAGCTCCCGTATCTTTATTTTTAACTAAACCGTTCCCAGCAACACTTGCATCTACTTTACCAGCAGTTACAGAGTTATTTTGTAACATTCCTGAGTTAACAGCACCATTTAAATCCACTATAGAATCAACACCGTTAACTGTAGAAGTAATTTTGTTATAATTATCTTCACCTTCAGTTTTTCCTAATTCCAAAGTATTTGTAGTACCTGAAGCATCTTCCCATTTAGTAATAACATTGTTGCTATCATCTTTCTTAGAAACTAAAACTTGTCCATCCTTTCCTGGAGTAATTTGATTAACTTCTAATTTACCTCCAATACTCTGTAGTTTTAAATTTGCTTCGTTAACATCTAAAATAGTATTCTTTAGAGTCGTACCTAATCCATTTGTAATTGTGATACGTTCTGCTCCTGCAGCACCAACAGCAGTTAAATCTTTAGCATTTTTAGCCGTAGATAAATCCACGTTTAAAGATCCGTCTATATCTACGTTTAATCCAGCTCCAGGTTTTACAACTCCTGGAGTATCTTCAGTAGCTAAAGGACTATCTTTCCAAACTGTAGTTGTACTACCATCAGCATTTTCAACTGAAGTTAATACTTGACCTTCTTTTCCAGCTGCAATTTCTAAAGTAACATCTGATAATGTTGGAAGTACTGATCCTTTATCAACTAATACATTTATAGAAGAAGATAAAATTGTACCGTTAGCTAAGTCTCCTTTTACATCTAATATATCTACATTTAAAGATCCGTCTTCATCTACGTTTAATCCTGTTCCTGGTTTTACAACCCCTGGAGTATTTTTAGTAGCATTTGGTACATCTAAAGTATAAGTAACTAAATTCTTTTTTGAAGAATCTTCCGTTACAGTGATGTTTGTTCCAGCAATAACTTTTACGTCATTTTGGTTTGTTTTAACTAATGTATCGATATCTAATTCATTTTCTTTACTAGATTCATCGATATAAGTTAATTTATTTGTGGTTGCATTATAAACAAGTTGAGTTAAACTTTGTTCAACCTTAACTAATTGTTTTAATACGTTATATAAATCAAGATCTGTTTTATTTTCAATAACTTGAATTAAGTCACTAACAACAGTTATATCTTGTGTTTTACCATGTTCATTTGTGTAAGTATATAACCCTGGTCTTTGCTTTACTAAAGTAGTAAGGGTTTCATGGGATTTCACATAATCAGCAATATTTAGCGTAGTGCTATTTCCAGCTTCATCAATAAAAGTAAAAGTACCGTCTTCTTTATTACCATCAATTTTAGTAACAGTTTCAAAATTTTTAACTGCCCCTGCGATATCTATAACAGTCGGTTGTCCTTTCTCATCAATATATTTTAATGCACCAGTTGCTGGGTCATACTCAACCACAGTTAAAGTTTCACTAAATAATCCTTGAATGATATTTTTTACTTTATCCCCATCAAGATTTAATATATCTTGGAACTGATTCACTACAATCTCAGGAATATCCGCCTCAGATGTCATTCTATGCCATCTATCAATATGCCAATAGTAATATCCTGGAGTTACACTTAAAACAACATCTCTACTTGGAACGCCATTTGTATTGAATACTAATAAACTTTCTACGTTTCCGTTTGAGATAGTTTTTGCATCTTTAATATCGCTTAAAGCAACATTTGGAATTAACAAACCTCTATTGTTTGCGACAACAGAAAGTTCTGCACTCTTATTAGGTGTAGCTGTACCAATTCCTACTTGCGCTTGAGCAACAAAAGAGGTTCCCATTAGTAAGGCAACAGAGAGTAATCTTTTTTTCATAATTGAGTTTTATATTATTTTTTTTTATAACTTGTATAATATTAGTCTATTTATCAAATGCATAGCATATTTTCAAACTAGAAAGACTACATTAATTTAGACATGTATAAAGTTTTTGTTTTTCGCTATAACTACGTCTCGTAATATAATGAGGATAAACAGCTTAGTTTTAAAACATGATAAATGTCATAAATCGGGTGCAAATTTACTCATACTTTAGGCCAAATCAAACTACTGTTAAAATCCAATACGATGTGTTTATGTTAATTTAAGTATCTGAAAATCGATTTTTAACTTCTATAAAGCTTATGCAATTAAATATAGATCAACATAAGACACTATAATTAAAGACTTTATGATTGTAAAACATTACTTCTCTACCTGCTTACCCATAGAATACAATACTTAAAATTATTAACACTAAATTAAGAGAAAGTATACTTTTCGGATATTCCTTCCAAAGGAAAATCAGTCTATAAAAAACTAAGTTAGCAATAACTCCGCCTAAAATAGCTATACATCTTTTTACAACACAAACCGTAACTATATACAAACCAACACAATAAGTAATATAAAAAACATTTTAACTACAACTTTACCCCATCACTATAATTAGACTTTAACACAAAGCTTTTCAATACTTTAATTTTCCTAAGGAAACTTTTAGAACTCTATTAGTTTAAAACAAGTATCTTTGCACGCAAAAATAAAAAACTCCCAAAAATGAATTATTGGAATAAAAACTCAAAAACACCTTCTTCACTCAGAGGAAAATTAACTTTTCTATTACTTTTTTGCGTTACTTTCTTAACTAGTTTACCTGTCTTAGCAGACGGGTCAAAAAACCTTTACCCAAACGGAGTTAAAGGTGCAAGAGCATACCTTAGAACAAGTACACAATCCACTGAAAATTGGCCTTTTGCCAACAATGGAATCCATTATGTCTATGCAAAAAAGGATGAAAAAATCACTTTAGCAAACTCATCGCCTTCCATAAATGGTAATCGTGCTGTATTTATCATCGAATACTTAGATCAAAACAAGCAAGTAATCACTAAAGAATTAACAAATTCATTATACAATGTAACATCAGATAAATCAATTGGTTACATAAGAAATCGTGCTCAAGAATTAGCTGGTCCGAAGACAAACTACAACCAAAATAAGGACGCTTACACACCACATGTTTTCGACGTTCCTTCTGAAGGAGTATATAAAATTTCGATGAAATATATTTCTTCGCCTGGAGACGCTTTCATAGTTCATCCTAATAATTTTAACCCCGATAAAGACTGGGCTGAAGAATCTATTAACAAACAACCTAATGTAAGTAATTTCATAGCTGCTTGGGATATATCTGTGGTTAACGTAACAAACACTGCTTTTGTACCAGGAAGAGTCTATGCGAACCTACTTAATCTTGGAATCAATGGGGCTGAACAAATACCCCAAGCTTTTTATGGGAATTTAAAAATTCTTACTAAAGACAGACATGTTTACAATATAAATAACAATGGTAATAATGGTTATTTATTTACCTTTTTTGCAAACAATAATGGCTTTACAACATCAGAAAACAACATTCCTAAAGCGTCTTATCTGAGCTTAAATAGTTCTTTAAAAGATCAAATTGAAAAGAATGTATACAACCCTAATCTTGTAGACACTGAATATAATATAACCCATAAAATTTTCTATACCCTACCACAGAATATAGATATGTGGGATCTACCTGAAACCTCTATTGGAGCTGTACCAGGAGGAGAAACTTGGCTAAAACAGCCCCTTGCCAACACGGATCTTAGCAATGTTAAAATAACTGGATTCGAAGGCACATTAAATCAAATGGGAAGCAAAGGAGCAACTATTAGTTTTGATGCAAATATCACGGGCAGCTATACTATAACAATTTCTGACCCATTAAACGCAAACTTTGAACCCATTATTTTATCTGGTTATACAAAAAAAGGAACAAATCAGTATTTTTGGGATGGTAAAGATAGCCAAGGTAATATAGTTCCAGCATCAGATACCCCTTTACAGGTTGGTATTGAGCTGTTAGGAGGAGAAGTTCACTTTCCCTTCTTTGATGTAGAATTAAATATTAACGGAACAATCATTTCTCGATTAAATGACGATTTTTCAATTGCCTCAGATATTGTCTATTGGGATGATTCCACTGTAATGATCACCACCACAGGGTTTCCTAACAATAATGGATCTACACCTGATCCAAAAGTTAATAGCCATTTAAAAGGATCTAAAGGCCTTAGTAGCGCTGAAAACGGACATAGATATGGGATTGGAAACAGTGAAATCAATCGAGGTTATGGAAATGGTAGGTCATTAGATACCTGGTCTTTTATTAAAGCTCCAATGGTAATAATAGAAGGTGGGTTACTGGTTAAAAAATCCGATCTACAAATCAAGCAAGTTAAAATCCCACAGGACTTGACAATTGATCAAGCTTTTACTATTGAAGTCTCTGTATTTAATGAGGGGCCTACAAGCGCCCAAGGAGCAGTATTCGCTTTTGAAGTGCCAGAGGGTTTTACACCTGGAGAAGCGAAAATATCATCACAAGGCAATTGTGCCTTAGAAACTTCAGCAATCGCCCTAAATACGCAAAAAGACAAATTCAGTTCTGTAATTAACATGGAATCAGGTTGTACCCTTACATATAGTATAACACTTACTCCGACAAAAACAACAACAAGTAATTTAGCAATTTCCATATTGCGACCAGCAGATAACTGGGATGTAGATGCTACAAACCCTACTTCAGATCGCCCTACAGACCCAACCACAGAATGTGGAAACGGCGGAAAACTAAACCAATGTAACAACAACACTATCATTGAGTTAAAAGTAGAAGAAATCCTTTATTCTCCGGTTATTTCCAATAGAAACATCTATCATAAAGTGAATTAAACTTTTGGTAGTAAAAAAAATCAAAGCGGAACTAGTTTAAAATTAGTTCCGCTTTTTATTTAACTTCCTACGTAGGAGAAATCGCTAAATAATACATGGTATAAGATGATGTATTAGATTTCTTTGAAAAAAGATTATTTATAGCAAAAAAATCCTATACCCTCTTTATAATAACCATCACACAATGCTTTATCACAAACTAAATATACTAGCCTATTTAACCAAAGGCTTCATCCCTACTATAAATAAAACAGCCAAGTCTAGCGATAAAAATGACTTCCTATCACTTACCACAAGTATCTCTATTATAGATAGAATAGCTGCAAAAAAAGAATTAGAGCACATATACAAACAATTGAAACCCCAAGAGATAAAACAACACTTGGAAGATTTAATATATAAAAACCAAAGTGTATATACCGCCCAAGAAGTTCTTATAGACATTTATCAAAATAACACAACTAGGGTGTTTACCACTCCTTTGGAAGAATTATTACCCATAGAGCAACAAGCCTCTTTTTCCCAACTACTTAAACAGCAAAACATACAAACCAACGCTCTTTGCACCCATACCCTTGAGAATCATTATTCTCTATTTTCTCTTTTGGCCTATTTTGAAAAATGGAGTAATACCCTAAAAAACAGCAACCTTAGTGCTATTGACTTACTTAGGGCTTATGAGTTATTAAAGTATAATTTTGAGTTAGGTTATTTAAGTCAGAAAGCTACCTTGCAATATTTGGACGTTTTACAAAGTGTAATTCAACAGCGTTACATTAGTTTACAGCAGTTTCTAAGCGCTTTACTATTAGCTAAGCAATTTGATAAATACCCTATCAACTACTTAGAATCCGCTATTGTACCATTAGAAGAATTTTTCTTAAACAAGGCACTAGATTTAACTTTAGATCATTTAGAGATTATAAATATGGATCCTATATGGGGTAAAGAATATCTGTTTTCTCTTGCAAATTCAATAGAAGAGCAACTTAAAAAAACATATAATAATACGGATAAGAATCTATTAGAAGATTTTGATACAAGCAAACTCAAAGACCAAGGACTGTCGCTTCACTTACTAAAACAAAGCCATCAATTATACCAGCAGATATTTCTACCTATAGTCAAAAAGTATGATTTGCAAGATTATTTTTCTATGGACTATAGTCAAAGGTCCTACTCTACTGCCGAGGATGAAAAAGAGTACCCGGGAGTGTTTTTTAGTAAAGTAGCAGATTTTGTAAAAAAACACAAAATAGACCTGAAGCCTAGTGAGCTAGTCCTATTGTATCATAAAAATCTTCTTCTAACTGATACGCATATCTATTGGGTAGAGAAGTCTTTTTTCACTTCTAAAATAAAAACAATAAAAGGGGAAGATATAAAAGTACAAACAAAGGTAGACTTTACCTGTAACTATGTGAAAATTGTACTTCAAGGTATTACATTAAATGAAGTAGAGCTTCAAAAAGAAAGAGTAAACTACACTAAAGATTTAACAGATCTTGAAAAGAGTCAGATTAAGGAACTTTTTAAAGTAGACTTTAGTGCTATTAAAAAAGTGTTTAAAGACTTTTTTGAATCTTGCAGTTAATAAATTTACACTTTCTATAGCCTATTTCATTTTAAATAAAATAACTGATTGAAAAGCAAACATTTTAAATAAAATAACTGATTGAAAAGCAAACATTTTAAAGTATATAATAATTCACTCCTTCTTATTATAGAGCAAAAAACAAGAGCATTCTTAGTCTTAAAAATGCTCTTGTTTTTTTATACCTATATATAGGAGCAAGCATTAGAGCTTAACTGCCTTTATCATTCTATCGTTTTGTTTTAAATCTTTGCGCAAAATAGGCTGATTAAAATCGAGCTGATTAAAAAGGTCTAAAGTACCTTGTCCTAAATATTGGTTAATTTCAAAGAAAAGCATACCTCCCTTAGGTAAATTAGCAGTGGCTAAGTGTACAATTTTTCTATAAAAAATTAAAGGGTCATTATCTGAAACAAACAAAGCCAAATGAGGTTCGTTATCAAGTACATTAGAGTGTATCTCCACCTTTTCTAACTCTCTTACATAAGGAGGGTTAGATACAATAATATCATAGGTATCTTTTAACTGTTCTAAAGCTAAAACATCTTGCTCAATGGTATTTACCTTAACATCATTAGCCTTGGCATTATATAGAGCTACCTCTAAAGCATTTGGGCTAACATCCATTAGAGTTACCTTAGCATTAGGCAAATTTTTTGCTAATGTAATTCCTATACAACCACTACCTGTTCCAATATCTAAAATAGATATAGCTTTATTCTTATCCTCTAGTGAATCTAAAATCCATTCCACTAATTCCTCTGTTTCACTTCGAGGTATTAAAGTATCCGGAGTTACCTTAAAAATAAGATCATAGAAATAAGCAGTATTGAAAATATATTGAATAGGTTTAGCTTGTTTTAAGTCCTTTAATACCTGTTGCCACTTTTCTTGCTTTTGCGTAGAGAGTTCTGGGTTCAAAACAAGATCTAATCTTTTTTTATTTTCCAGCTCTTCCAGACACAGAAGAAACAAACTTTGAGATTCTTGGGCATCATATATAGGAGTAAGCTCCTTTATAAACTGCTCATTTATGGTCTTTATCAACATACTTTATAGGTCAAAGATTTAAGGGTTTAATTTTAAAAATCGTAAATTTGTTCAAAGATACAGTTTTATACATTTTGAAAGAACATTCACTATATATTTCTAGAGCTATACAAATCGCCCAATCGGCCGTTTATAAAGCAATGCCCAACCCAGGTGTTGGCGCTGTTATTGTACATAATGGCAAAATTATCGCAGAAGCAGCAACCAGCCCTTATGGTGGTAAACACGCCGAGGTAAATGCCATTGATAAAGTAAAGGACAAAGAACTACTTAAACAAAGTACTCTTTATGTAACCTTAGAGCCTTGCAGCCACCATGGCAAAACTCCTCCATGCGCGGATTTAATCGTGAAGATGCAAATCCCTAGGGTAGTTATTGGAACCATTGATCCATTTGCAAGTGTACATGGCAAAGGCATACAAAAATTAAAACAAGCTGGTATTGAAGTAACTGTTGGTGTTTTAGAAAAAGAGTGTCAAGACAGTAATATTCGCTTCTTTACTTTTTTAAATAAAAGACGTCCCTTTATTATTTTAAAGTGGGCTCAAACCTATAATGGGTATATCGCTCCATTAGAGAAGGACCATCAAAGTCCAGTTTGGATTAGCAATACCTATAGTAAACAATTAGTACATAAATACAGAAGCCAAGAAGCTGCCTTTTTAGTTGGAACTAATACTGTTTTAGAGGATAACCCTTCTTTAACCACTAGAGATTGGTATGGGGATAATCCAATTAGAATATACATCGATCGAAAAGGCGTAATTGATTCAAGCTTTGCTATAAACGATAGTAACAGCAGAACAATTTGCTTTACAGAAAACCAAAGCTTAAAAAGCCATGACAATTTGAGTGTATACCATCTTAACTTTCAAGACAACCTACCCCAACAAATTTGTGAGGCATTATATAAAGAGAAGATCATGTCCCTTGTTATTGAAGGAGGAAGTAAAACCCTTCAAAACTTTATTGACTTAAACCTTTGGGACCAAGCTAGAATTTTCACTTCCCAAAGCTATTTAGAAAATGGGCACATAGCCCCAAAAATAAACAATTTTTCAAATCATCAAAGACACCATATCTTAGAAGATACCTTAGATATACTAACAAGATAAAATGAGTACACACATAGATAGTTATAAAACCATAGAAAAACCAACCCCTGAGGTATTATACAAGGAGAAGAATAGCAAATTCTTTGCCTATGCTTTTCCAATACACGAAGAATCCCAGGTAAAGGATATTATAGAGCAGATTAAAAAAGAACACTATAATGCTAGGCACTGGTGTTATGCCTTTCAAACAGGCGCCCAAACGGTGTATTATAGAGTAAATGACGATGGAGAGCCTAGCAATACAGCAGGAGCTCCTATTCATGGACAGATTCAATCTTTTGAACTTACCGATGTTCTAGTAGTAGTGGTTCGTTACTTTGGAGGAATTAAGCTAGGAGTTGGTGGTTTAATCACCGCCTATAGAGCAGCAGCCCAAATGGCCTTAGAAGAAGCTATTATAATAGAAAAAACCATTGATAGTTACTTTAAGGTAAGATTTGATTACAAAGACATGAATAATGTTATGCGAGTTATAAAGGAGAAAAACTTAAACATCGTCAACCAGAACATGCACATGAGCTGTGAAATCGAATTAAGCATACGTCAAAGTGAATACCAGCAAGCTTTGGAAAGCTTTGAACCTTATTACGAGGTAAAAGTACTGACTCCAGATATGAAAGAATATTAAAATAAAATGGGACTATCTCATAAAGGTTACTTGGTTGTCATTTAGAAGTAATATATTAGGCATAGTTTATAGTACAGATTAAATAGTTAAATTACACCAAGTAAAATACGAAATTTATTAAACAAAAAGAGGGCTGTATTCAATTGTGAGACAGCCCTCTTTTTATTTTACTTAAGTATTCTTTGTATTACTCTTGTTGAATAAAATCTAAAAAGCCCTCATAATGACCAGCTAAATAAAGTAAGTAGCCAGGATCATGGGTAATTGGAATTTGAGCGAAATCTGGTTGATTCACCAAATAAACTAAAAAACCTTCTAAAAACTCTTCTGGCATATTTAGTTCTTGAACTAATTCTTTTCTAGGGTAAATGTCAACTAAATTATTGATCATCAATTCCATTTTCTCGTAAGCAATAGCTTGTTTATCGGCTTTGCGCTTACCGTTGAACAAATTAATTAAAGCCCCTATGTTAATCCCAACGTTCCCGTTAGCCGTAGCACTGGTTAAAGTATTATTCACTTTGTAGTTCAACTCTGCCTGAGATAATTTTTGTTGAGGAGTTAAATCAAAGAAATTTGGACCAAAGTCTTTTTTAATAATTACGATCTCCTCTAAGTTTTGTCCCTTTTTAACTAAAACAACATTCACCCTCCCTTGGGTTAAATCTTCTGGACCAACCACATAATGAGATACGGTACTTTTAGCACTCGAAAATCGCAAAGTGTCCCCCACAGCAGCATTAATCATATAATACCCGGTAACATCACTATTGATCTTTTCTTTGGTTTTCATATTAAATACCTCTACCAAAGTGGTAGTACCATCAAATAGCCGAATACGACCATCGATTGAGCTTCTTTGTTGTGCTACACTAGTGATAGTGAAAAATCCCATTATGGCAATTAGCCAATTGACTTGTTTCATGTTTTTTTTGCTTTAGTTCAAATATAAACTTTTTTTTAAAATATGTTAAAGACTTTAGCAAAGAAAAAAACCTTAAATAATCCCTTCTAATTTTTGCTCAATAAAATCCGGAACACTAATTGGTCTAGAAGTGTTAGCATCGACAAACACCAAAATGGAATTTGCTGTTGTTAATAGAGTCCCATCTTGGTTAAATATTTCATAATCGAATTCTATTTTAACGCCACTACAACTTTTTAAAATTGTACGAATACTTAGTACATCATCGTAAGTTGCAGGACGCTTATAATTCATCGATAAACTAACCACAGGCAGCATAACCCCATCCTTTTCCATCTGATTATAGGAAATTCCTAGGTTTCTCAGCCACTCAACTCTACCTATCTCAAAGTATTGGGCGTAATTTCCATGATAAACCACTCCCATTTTGTCGGTTTCTGCATATCGTACTCTAACTTTTGTTTCAAATGTTTTCATTCCTACTTAGTTTTACTTGTTTGTTTGTTTTTTTATACTACCTACCATTTTTTTTTGATTTATACAATGGTTTAAAAATTTTTTTATCCCGAAATTTGTTCACATATTTGTCCTCTGAAATCAGATACCCCTTTTCAGGGCGTGTCAAATATCACTCAAAAATAGTAACTGTTTTTTTAATTCTAACCAATAATGCGTGAATATACGAATATGACAGCTGAATCTGTATGGAACAATTGTCTCGAATTCATTAAGGACAACATTCAAGAACAAGCCTTCAAGACTTGGTTCATGCCTATTAGGGCAATTGAATTAGTCAATGATAATGAATTGTGTATTCAAGTACCAAGTAAGTTTTTTTACGAGTGGTTGGAAGAACACTACGTTAAAATCTTAAAAGTTGCCCTAATTAAAGAATTAGGACAAAATGCGAAGTTATTGTACAAAATCCAAATGGAAAGTAGTCAATCTACTAAGCAACCTTTTACAGAGCAATTACCAAGCACACATAGAAGTCCAGTAAAACCACAGGAGTTAGACGTTCCAATTCAAAACAAGAATCCAGAACTAAAAAATCCTTTTATCATTCCTGGAATTCGCAACGTAAAAATTGAATCCCAATTAAACACAAATTATTCTTTTGATAATTTCTTAGAAGGGGATTCCAATAGACTTGCTCGTTCGGCTGGTTTAGCAGTAGCTAATAAACCTGGAGGTACTTCCTTTAACCCTTTACTTATTTTTGGTGGAGTTGGTTTAGGAAAAACTCACCTTGCACAGGCCATTGGTGTGGAAATCAAAGAAATTTACCCAGAGAAAACAGTATTGTATATCTCGGCAGAAGTTTTCACACAACAATATGTAGACTCAGTAAAAAAGAACACAAGACATGACTTTATCTACTTCTATCAATTAATTGATGTTTTAATAGTAGATGACATACAATTCTTATCGGGTAAAAATGGAACACAGGATGTGTTCTTTCACATTTTTAACCACTTGCACCAAAATGGAAAACAAGTTATCCTTACATCGGATAAAGCCCCAGTGGATATGCAAGATATTGAGCAAAGATTATTATCTCGTTTTAAATGGGGACTATCTGCAGAGATTTCTCACCCAGATTTTGAAACGCGTTCTAAGATTATGGAAAGCATCCTATACCGAGATGGTGTGCAAATGCCAAAAGAAATTATTGATTACGTAGCTCAAAACGTAACTTCTAATATTCGTGAACTAGAAGGAGCTATTATTTCTTTAATTGCTCAATCTTCTTTTATCAAAAGAGAAGTTACTTTAGACCTAGCTAGACAAGTAGTAGAGAAGTTTGTTAAGAACGTAAAAAGAGAAATTTCTATTGACTATATTCAAAGTGTGGTTTCGGACTACTTTGAAATTGACACAGAAGTACTACGCTCAAAAACAAGAAAAAGGAATATTGCTCAAGCAAGACAATTGGCAATGTTCTTTGCAAAAAAATACACTAAAAATTCTTTAGCTAGTATTGGTTCTCAAATTGGAGGAAGGGATCACGCCACAGTGCTTCACGCTTGCAAGACAATTGATAACTTAATTGAAACTGACAAAGAATTTAAGAAATACCATGACGATATTAATTTAAAATTTAATATGTAATGAAACTAAGAGTAGTAATGGTATGTTTAGGAAACATTTGCCGTTCTCCTTTAGCCCAAGGTATTTTGGAATCTAAAGTAGATAAAGAAAAGGTATTTGTAGACTCAGCTGGAGTGGCTTCATGGCACGTTGGCAAGACACCAGACATTCGCTCTATTTCTGTTGCAGCTGCAAACAAAATTGATATTGCCCAACAAAAGGCAAGACAATTTACAAAAGAGGATTTTAATAATTTTGATAGAATCTATGTTATGGATAAGCAAAATTATAGAGATGTACTTTCCTTAGCGAGTAGCCAAGAGCAAAAAAATAAAGTAGAATTGATTTTAAATGTAATAGATTCAAAAGGCACAGAGGTTCCTGACCCTTATTACGGAGGAGCCGATGGATTTGAAAAAGTTTACAACCAATTAGATAGGGCTTGTCAAATAATAGCCTCTAGTTTAGAATCATCAAAATAAAAAAGGAAGAAAATCAGTTTTCTTCCTTTTCTTTTTTATCCCTACCTTTGCACCCATTTATTTTACAAAACATTCTTTTATGCAATCACCTAGTAAAGAACCAGCTTTATATTTAATTCCAATTACCTTAGGCCCAACAGAAAATCCTATGGACGTTTTACCACAAACTGTTAAACGCTGTATAGAGATGTTGGATATTTTCATTGTAGAAAATCCTAAAGTAGCTAGAGCATTTATCAAGAGTATTTGCCCGGATAAAAAGCAATCTGAGCTAGTTTTACTGCCTTTAAACAAACATACAGATAAAACGGAGCTTACCACTTATATCGATGCTTTAAAGCAAGGTAAAAGCATCGGACTTATGAGCGATGCTGGTTGTCCTGGGGTAGCAGACCCGGGAGCAGTAATTGTAGATTTAGCTCATAAAAACAACCTTAAGGTACGTCCTTTAGTTGGCCCCTCTTCTATCCTACTTTCTTTAATGGCCTCTGGAATGAATGGTCAGAGCTTTGCTTTTAATGGATATTTACCCATTGATAAGTCAGACAAAAAAAATACTTTAAAGATATTAGAAAAACTTTCTTTTGACAAAGATCAAAGCCAGTTATTTATTGAAACTCCTTACCGCAATAATCAGCTTTTAAGTGATATGTGTCAAATACTACACCCGAGTACTTTACTATGTGTAGCTTGTGATATCACCTTGGAAACTGAGTTTATACAAACTAAAAGTGTACAAGAGTGGAAAAAACAAATCATAGATTTACACAAAAGACCGTGTATCTTTATCTTACACAAAACAAGATAATATCTACTTAATAATCGAGTAGGAGGCTGAAGATTATTTCTTCAGCCGACCTCTCACACCACCTGGCATACGGATCCGTACCAAGGCGGTTCTTAACTTTACGATACTTTTAAGTAGATGTCATGTATAGAAGTATAGC
>NZ_JBTXLS010000023.1:0-44174 GCF_054871665.1 Myroides sp. LJL115
AACCCATATAAATGGCTAAAATATGTCCTTGAGAATATTAAATCCATCAACCACAAGAATATTGCAAACCTTTATCCACATAACTACAAGAATCTAAACTTAGATACCGTAGAATAATTATTTTATCCTACAAGATGTACTTGGTCGGGTGGATACTTAGCAACTGCATTTACTAATTATACATGTCACTTTAGAAATTATGCTCAATAGTTTTTAATGATATTAATTATGTTTGGTCCTAGATCTAAAGTATAGTATTCATAATCTAGATTTTTTTCATTAAATAGTTGTCGTCTAAAGTTATCTTTTTTTAAATCTAGAATAATTTATAGAGCCTCTAAAAATTTTAAAAGAAAAAATGTCTAAGGTTAAACAATTTAAATAATAATATATTATAATGGGAAATTTAATTTCATGGGACAATGTCATGGAAAGGGCATTAAGTATGCCTATGGTAAAAGTTGATAGAAATTCATATTTGAGGCGAGAATTTTCAAAGTATGGAAATTCAGATAGTTTAAGAACGAAAAGACCGATAGATTTATATAGCCTTAAAGATATTGACAAGGTTGCTCAAAGTGCGATAAAATCACATTTATTAAAAGTTACTGCCACATCTGCCGCCGCTGGAATTCCTGGTGGACTTGCAATGGTTGGTACAGTTCCTGCTGACTTGGCTCAGTATTACTGGCATGTATTAGTTTTGGCTCAAAAGCTAGGATATATTTATGGTTGGGGCGATTTATTAGATGAGGAAAACCAGATAGATGAGGAAACTAGAAATATATTAACAGTTTTTGTTGGTGTGATGTTAGGGGCAGAGGCTGCAAACGCAGCAATTCGTTCTATAGCAAAGAGTGCAGCTGTACAAGTTGGAAAGCGAGTTTCCCAACAAGCTTTGACAAAAACTATGTGGTATCCAATAGCCAAAAATATCGGCAAATGGATTGGAGTTAATTTAA
Source organism: Myroides sp. LJL115 (assembly GCF_054871665.1). Lineage (NCBI taxonomy): Bacteria > Pseudomonadati > Bacteroidota > Flavobacteriia > Flavobacteriales > Flavobacteriaceae > Myroides > Myroides sp. LJL115. Next base: position 963 of record NZ_JBTXLS010000023.1, read on the forward strand.
CCAAAAAAGTAGCGGCACAGACTGCCTCAAAAGTAGTCCCTATTTTCGGTGCCATTATTTCAGGAGGAATTACTTATGGTAGTTTTAGACCGATGGCTAGTAAATTACAAAATGTGCTTCGAAAAGAAATGGAATTACATAACAAAACTGCTATGAACTACTAATCATTTAATTTAATTATGCATTTGTAGCTTATTTTATATGAAGAAATAAGGGGACAGTATTCTTGTTATACGTAAGAAAGATGATTATTATAATTGTAATAGTTTCAATATTACGATATGAGATTTTGTTATGGTATTTCATTAAATTTAAAAGTCAGAAGTACTAAAATAGTAATTCTGACTTTTTTCTCTTTACCAAGATGAAAATTGTTTTTTTAATCTTAACTTAGTGATGCTAAAATCAATATAAATTATGAAAACAGTAAAGGATAAAACATTTGAATTGCTAAGAAATCTTGGTATCGATACAATTTTTGGAAATCCAGGCTCTACAGAGGAAACTTTTTTAGAGAACTTTCCAAGTGATTTTACTTATGTACAAGTGTTGCAAGAAGCCTCTGCAGTTGCTGCAGCTGATGCTTACGCTCAAGCCACAAAAACCGTAGGTTTTGTAAATGTACATACAGCCGCAGGACTTAGTAATGCCATGAGTGGTATATTATCGGCTAGTATGAATAAAACACCTTTGATTATTACAGCAGGAAATCAAACCCGCGAAATGCTGCTTCTAGAGCCTTGGCTTACTAATGTGTCGCCAGAAGAATTACCAAGACCTTTTGTTAAATGGAGTTATGAACCTAAAAGTGCAGAGGATGTGCCAGATACGTTAATGAGAGCCTATGCAATGGCTTTACAAGAACCAGCCGGTCCGGTGTTTGTATCAATTCCCTTAGATGATTGGGGTAAACCTTGTACAAAAGAAGTTCCAGTACGATCAGTCTCTAGTAAAGTAGGACCAGATCCAGAGCGTTTAGCTATTTTTGCAGATAAATTAAGTAAAGCGAAAAACCCTGTTTTAATCTTTGGAGCAGATATCGTTAAATTCGATGGATGGAAAAAAGCAGTGGCTTTTGCCGAGCTAATGCAAGTTCCAGTGTTTAGTACACCTGGTTCAGAAAAGATTGGATTTCCACAAGATCATGATCTTTACGCCGGGGGGCTTCCCTTTGCTATTGCTCCTTTAAGTGATATGTTAAAGGGCTATGATGTAGCTTTGGTTGTTGGAGCTCCGGTATTTAGATACTATCCCTATGTACCTGGAGATTATATACCACAGGGTTTAGAGCTGTTACATATTACTAATGATCCAAATGAAGCTGGTAGAGCTCCAGTGGGAGATAGTTTAATAAGTAATCCATGTATAGCCTTAGAATACTTAAGTAAGCTTGTCAAAGTAGAACCTAATAAGCCAAAATTAAAAGTAAATCAAAAGCCGTCTTTTACTGCATTAGACTTAGACAAACAAGAAAATATTACTGCCTTGGAGGTTTTTCGCTCTATTAGAGAAATAGCTCCTAAAGATGCAATCTTAGTACAAGAATCTCCATCTAGTGTAGCCGATCTTTTAAAGGCATGGCCAATTACCATAGAGGATGGTTTATATACCATGGCAAGTGGATCTCTTGGCTGGGGGCTTCCAGCTGCTGTTGGAGTGGGTTTAGCTCAGAAAAAATTAAATAGTTCACGCCCCGTGGTAGCTATGATAGGGGATGGTGCTTTCCAGTATTCTATACAAGGATTATGGACTGCTAAACAACATAATCTTCCCATTGTATATATAGTTCCAATAAATGGAGAATATGGTATATTAAAGGCTTTTGCTGATTGTCAGAATACTCCAAATGTTCCAGGATTAGATCTTCCAGGTTTGGATTTTTGCGCATTAGCAAAGGGATATGGTTTACAGGGTAAAAAAGCTAAGAACCTAAAGGAGCTACAAGAGTTCTATGAAGAAGCGCTAAAGGCGGGAACACCAACAGTTCTTTCTATTGAGATTACAAGGGAGGTACCACCGCTTTATTAATAGTATTTTTTTTATAATAGGAGTTTTAATGAGGTAATACATTTAGATATCATTACTTCAACTCAGAATATTTACTACTTTACAAATAATAATTATGACAATTTGCGTTTTGCGGATTTTCAGTTATATTTGCACAGTTTTAAAAATAAATTATGAAAAAGTTATTATTAGTAGCCGTAATGGCTGCTTTTTTTACAAGTTTTGATTCTTATTCACAAGAAATTAAGGAGCCTAATTTTATTGGGGAATGTGTATTAATTCAACCTGACAATTCTACAGTTGTGTTAGAGAAGCACTTAACTCAAAGTAGAACAGTTAATTCAACTGGATTAGTACTAACAGGAATTGGGAAAAGAAGAACACAGCTTCAGATTCCTGGATGTTGTTCTCCAATTAATGTAGACAATAATAGTGATATACAATTTATCATCAAAAGTGATGATAATAGAACAGATCCTTTTTCGATTGTTAAGATATTTAAATTTGAAAAAAAGAAGAATTTCCGTAGAACTGAAGTTAGTTCATTCAGTAGCTTAGGTTCAGCTAAATCTAATAACTTTGAAAATGTTCCTTTTACTGGAGAGCAGTACGGAGAAACTTCTTATTTAATTAAGATTAATGCTAATGATATTGAGCCAGGAGAATATGGAATTATCATTTCAAATCCAAATGCAATCGATGGTAGACAAGTAGTAGTTTCAGCTTTTTCAGTTAACAAATAGTTGAATATTACTTTTGCAGTAGTGCTATCTCATGTTAAGTTAGCTTTGATCTATATCAGTTAAGGCATATAAGCAAAAGATAGTTTTGTCCTGAAGTAGTTTTGTATCTTATTATTAAACTATTTCAGGACATATTTATTTTCTACCGCAACCACTTGTTACACAAGTGTCCTAGTCCATGGAGGACCCTTCTTACTTTTGATGGATAAACCTCCCAATGAACTCTTCTTTAAAATTCCAAATAAGCATTTGTCTTTTTTGCTATTGGAATTATTAACATCTACTTCTACGTGATATTTTTTCTAGTATTTTTGATCTATAGTAGTAGGATACTACTAAGGCTTTCATATGGTTGGTGAATGAGTATTATTGATTTTATCATTGTTTTTTTGAGTAAAAGGCTTTTATGGATATCTGCATATATTTGCTTTTTTTATTACTTATATTTACCTCCTATAAAAGTCTTTTTTGTTAGTTAGATATCCACGGGATAAACAGTTTTCTATCTAAAATATTATCCATAAGTTCCCCTGTGTTTTTAATAAAGCTTATTGCTATATCAAACTTGTAGCTATCTAAAAGAATTTTGGGCGGAAATAAACGTTATAGTTAGCCCGGAGTATAGTGAACAATTTGAGCCGCACAAATCAAGTCGAGATGGGCACGTTTTGAACCCAAATCACTGACGCAAGTTAAATCGCAATATCTACATAGCACACAGTAAAGACAATTGTTGTGATGCGAGTTTCTTAAATTCTGTTATAAGTATGTATTTCCTATGAGAGAGTTTTTATGTGTATTTCTGATCTTTTCCCATTCTTAATTTAAGAAAGGTGCTCGGGCGATTGCAATATTCTACTAAGATTTTCTTTTTGAATGTTTTTTTTTTGTTTAAAGGGATTATTGAGCCATTTAAGCAGCCCTAAATAGCTATCTAATTTCTACCTATTATGTCTTATTTATTCAAAGTATTGCCACCTTGAGAAAATGATTTTTTAACGACTTAATTATGGTGATTCTTGCTTTAAAAAGCTTGATTTTTCTGTATTGTTTTAATATTAAACGGCGCTCGCCTTGGTTGTTTTCTTTGAGTTGAAACCTTAGTATAGATGCAAATAGCACTATTTTAAAGATTCACTGAGTTTAATTTAACAATTTTTTTGTCATTTTTTGCCGATTGCAATTTTAGGCTATTCAATTCTGTTAAAATAGTTAATTTAATTTGTAAAATGTAAAAAAATGAAAGTGTAGATAGGGGTTTTGTGGGGTTTTTTCGCTGAAAAAGGCGTTTTGAGTGCGAATATTATTAACAAAAAATTTTCGTAAATTTTTTTTTATACTTTTGGGACCCTCAAAAAACCTTAAAACCATATTTATGAAATTAAAATTTTACTTGACAATTATTCTGTGCACTTTAACAGGTGTCCTCTTTGCTCAACAAAAGACCATTACTGGTACTATTGTTGACGAAGATGGTTTCCCTTTGATTGGTGCCAGTGTTTTATTACAAGGAACTAATTTTGGAACTAGTGCCGATGACAATGGAGTTTTTACAATTGATGCTGCCCCTGGAAATGTACTTGTGGTTAGCTATGTATTTTACACTACACAACATATAACAATAGATGAAAGATCTCACTATAACATTGTTTTAAGTAGTGAAGATGAACTATTGGATGATGTAGTTGTAGTGGCTTACGGTACTGCAACAAAAGAATCTATTACTGGAGCTGTTGCAAGTATTGGATCTAAACAAATTGAAAGCCGTCCTGTTTCTAACGCAGTTGGTGCATTAGAAGGTGCAGCTGCGGGAATCCAAATTAACAATACTTCAGGACAACCAGGTGCAGAACCAGAGGTTAGAATTCGTGGATTTACTACAGTAAATGGGAAAAACGACCCATTATATGTTGTGGATGGTTCTCCTTACCCTGGAAATATCTCCGATTTAAACCCTGCCGATATTGAGAGTATGACTGTATTAAAGGATGCTTCTGCTTCTACTTTATATGGAAATAGAGCTTCTAACGGGGTGATTATGATTACTACTAAGAACGCTTCTAAAGGAAGTGGTTTCTTAAACGTATCTGTTAAACAAGGGATATATAACAGAGGAACTAAAGAATACGACAGACTTGGAGCAGATGACTTTATGAAAGTAATGTACCAAGGATACCGAAATAATATGCTTACTACTAAAGGTTTAGATAACTGGACTTTAGATCAAGCAAACCAATACGCAAATGATAACTTAATTTCTAGTGTATTAGGAGTGAATATTTATAATGCGCCAGATAATCAATTATTTGATGCTTATGGAAACTTATTACCTGGAGTTACAATTAAAGAAGGGTATACAGATTTAGATTGGTATGATCCAATTCTTAGAACTGGATATCGTCAAGACTATGTGATCAATGGTAGAGTGGCTAATGAAAAAGGGGGAGCTTACTTTTCTACTGGATTCTTAGATGACCAAGGATATGTAAAAAGAACAGATTTTAGACGTTTTACTGGACGTGTAAACGCAGATTACCAAGCTAAAGATTATCTTAAAGTTGGTGGTAGTGTAGCTGGATCACACCAAGAGTCTAGTATGGTAAATGGAACATCAGAAAATAGTGGGAGTTATACTAACCCATTTATGTTCGCTAGAAACATTGCCCCTATTTATTCTATCTATCAGCATGATGCTAGTGGAGCCTACTTACTTGATGAGTTTGGTAATCGCCAATTTGACTCTGGACAAGGAGGACGTAAACAATACAATGACCGTCACCTTATTCAAGAGAATCAGTTAAATCAAAATAAGATTATTCGTACTACTTTAAACGGACATTTCTTTGCAGATGTAACTTTCTTAAAAGACTTCACTTTTACATTAAAAGGGGATTTAAACTTGAGTAACCAAGAGAATGCAAGATATGAAAGTGCTGTAATTGGAGATGGACGTGGAAACGGTGGGCGTTCGAGAAGAGAAAATTACCGTTATAAATCTTATACTGCTCAACAATTATTAAACTGGAACAAAACCTTTGGTGGAAGTAAGTTTGATGTGTTAGTAGGACATGAGAACTACTCGGAGGAGTATACGTACTTATACGGAATGAAAGGAAGACAAAATATGGAGGATATCATGGATTGGATTAACTTTAACGAGACGATCAACCTATATGATTACTCTAAGACATACCGTACAGAAGGATTCTTATCTAGAGTAAAATACGATTATAATAACACTTATTTTGCTGAGGCTTCTTTCCGTCGTGATGGAAGTAGTAAATTCCATAAAGATCACCGTTGGGGGAACTTCTGGTCAGTAGGTGGAGGATGGGTAATCTCTAGTGAAGAGTTTTTCAAATTTGATCCAATGGACTACTTAAAAGTTCGTGCTTCTTATGGAGAAGTTGGAAACGACTCTGGAGCAGACTGGTTTGCTTACCAAACGCTTTATGCAATGAGCAAAAACGGTGGGCAAGGAGCTTTTTATAAAGACCAAAACGGAAACGAAACCTTACAATGGGAAACTTCTTCTTCTTTTGACTTTGGTATAGAAGCAAGAGCATTTAAAAGAGTTAACCTTGTACTTGAGTATTTCCATAAAAGATCAAATAACTTATTATTTGACATGAACTTACCACTTTCAAATGGTGCTACATCAAATAAAGATGGAGTTTCTGTATTAACAATGAACTTAGGTAGTATTACTAACCAAGGTGTTGAGTTAACAGTTGATGTTGATTTAATTGATACTCATGATTGGAAATGGAGCGTTGGAGCAAATGCTACATGGATGAAAAACAGAGTAGATCGCCTTCCTGAAGAAAATAGAAAAAATGGTATTGAAAAAGATACTAAGTTAATTACAGAGGGTAAGAGTATCTATGAGTTCTACCTATACCAATACGTAGGAGTAGAAGGATCAACAGGACGCGCTTTATATAAATTCGATTCGGATAAATATTACGTAAAAGATAGTGAAGCTCAAGAGGGCAAAACTAAAGTAACAGATCAAAGTATCATCTCTGAAATCGATGGAGAGTATTATGCTCTAAACGGTACATATGGTAAGAAAGAGTTCTCAGGAACTGCTATTCCAAAAATGTACGGAAGTTTTTCTAGCGCATTAAGCTACAAGAACTTTACTTTAAATGCGCTATTTACTTATGCACTTGGAGGTAAAACATATGATAGCTCATATAGATCACTTATGACTGCTTCAAGTACTCCTGGAGCATTACACAAAGATATCTTAGGCTCTTACGATATGGATAACCCAATAGATCAAGCTATTATTTATGGTGGAATTCCATCTGTAAACTTCTACGATTCAGATTTTAATAACTTAAGTAATTCCACTCGTTGGTTAAAAGATGGAAGCTATTTTGTAGTGAAGAACATTGCACTGAATTATACTATGCCAAAAGAATTGACAAGTAGAATGGGAGTTAACTCTTTAGTATTTAACGTAGGAGTAGAAAACTTAGCAACGTTTACTAAATTAAAAGGAATGAACCCTCAGCAATCTTTTAATGGAACTAACTCTAATGCTTTTGCAGCACCAAGAACTATTACAATTGGTCTTTCATTAGGCTTATAATGATTAAAAACTACGATAAAAAATGAAATATATTAAATTTATAGCTTTAGCAGGAATATTATCTCTTGGTTCATGTAGTTCGGATTATTTAGACACTAGTCCAACCAATAAAGTAGATCCTGAGCTTGTATATGCCACTACTAAAAACGCAAAAATGGCCGTTAATGGTATTGCGCGTTTGATGACTAATCAATATGAGTCACAAGGATTCAATGGAGAAGGATCTATAAAGCTTTTCTACGGAGAGCTTTCGGGAACTGCTTTGACAACTGCTGTTGGTTCTTCGAATCAAACACAGATCTTAATGCGTAATAATGCAAATAATACAGCTAAACTAAATTATTATCCTTGGCATTATTACTATGGTTTAATTGCCAATGCTAACCTTTTAATAGCACATATTGATGCCGCTAAAGGACCAGAAAAGGAAAAACAAGCTTTAAAAGCACAGGCTTATACTTATCGCGCTTATTCTTATTATATGCTAGCCCAGATTTATGGGAACCGCTGGATAGATTCTTCTAATGGAAGTACTCCAGCAGTGGTATTAAAGACAAGTGCAGAGATTGAGAAATTACCTGTGTCTTCCTTAAAAGACGCATTTGACTTAATTTATAAAGATCTTAACGAGGCTATTTCATTATTTGAGCAGGCGGACTTTAAACGTACAGCAGAGGAGTTCTATATCTTAGATAAAAGTGTGGCTCATGCGGTTTTTGCCAAAGCTGCTTTAGTTAAACAAGATTATGAGACTGCTAATAAACACGCTGCTTTAGCTAGGGTTAAAGTAGGTGGAGGAGAATATGAACTGATGGATGAAGAAGCTTTCAAAAGCGGATTCAGTAACCCAACATCGGAGTGGATTTGGGGAAGCTACGGAGCTTTTGATGAGACACTTTATTTCTACTCTTACTTTGCATACATGGGGTACAACTCTAGTGCAGGAGCAGTGAAGAATTATCCTAAGATTATCAATAACAAACTTTATGCTAAATTCCCTTCAACAGATGTTAGAAAACAATTGTTCTTAGATCCTAAAGACGATGAGTTTAATATTGCTACAGGAGAGGCTAAAAAAGGTTCAGCTTTAGAGAAAAGAGCTAGAGCAACTATTGATGGCTTGGACAAGTCTGCTAAAATATTTGCATTAATGCAATATAAAATCAAAGCAAACGATATGCCTGGGGTTGGTAACTTAGTACATATTCGTTCTGCAGAGATGTACCTAGCAGAAGCAGAAGCTAAGTATTTCTTAGGGGATGAAAAAGGAGCTATTGCTCTTTTAGAAACTCTAAATCAAAAAAGAGATCCAAACTATGTTTGTAAAGTAACAGGGGATGCACTTTGGCAAGAAATCAAAGACTACCGCGCTTTAGAACTATGGGGAGAAGGGTCTAACTGGTTCGATTTAAAACGTTGGGGAGTTTCTGCTCTTCGCGAAGATTATACACAAGGAGGGAACTTCCCTGTGGACTTCTCTCAAGAAGTACTACCTGATGCCGCTAATCAGTGGACATACGTAGTACCAAACAAAGAAACAGCAAATCAATAATCTCATGTTTGCTAGGATTATGTTATTTTAAGTTAGATAGCCTGAATTCATTCAGGCTATTTTTTTCATTTTATTTTGCGTAGTCAAAAACAGGACAATAAAAAAAGCTATACTTTTTAAAAGTATAACTTATTTACTAAGTGTTAAATAGATGTGTTTTTAGGATTAGCCTAAATGTATATTTAATACAGATAATTATTAAAGCAAGAAACATACGAACAATTAATAATAGAAACAAAATGAAATTTAGTACAAGTTTTTTCACAGCAGTTTGCTGTTTGTTTTCTTTGGCTAGTTTAGCTAATTTTTCTACTAAAGAAAAGCCGAAGTTAGTAGTTGGTGTAGTAGTGGATCAAATGCGTTGGGATTACCTTTATCGCTATTATGATCGCTATACAGAAGATGGATTTAAGCGCTTATTAAAGGAAGGGTTTACAAGTGAAAACACCAATATTGATTATGTTCCTAGTGTAACAGCTATTGGACATAGTACATTATATACTGGAAGTGTGCCTGCTATTCATGGAATTGCAGGAAACAACTTTATTATTCAGGCCACTGGCCAAAGAATGTATTGTACAGAGGATACAAGTGTACAGGGAGTTGGAGCCTCAGGTAGTGTGGGACAGCAATCTCCTAAGAACCTTTTAGTTTCTACTGTGACGGATCAATTAAGATTGGCTACTAATTTCCAAAGTAAGGTTATTGGTATTTCTATCAAAGACAGAGGTGGTATTCTACCTGGAGGTCATTTTGCAAATGCAGCTTATTGGCTTGATGGGGATAGTGGACATTGGATAACTAGTACCTATTATATGGATAATTTACCAAAGTGGGTAGATGGTTTCAATAAACAGAAAAACATTGATAAGTACTATAAGAAGGGATGGAATACTCTATATGACTTAGATACTTATGTTTTAAGTAATCCTGACGATAGCCCATATGAAGGAAAGTTTAAAGGGGAAGACAAACCTGTGTTCCCAAGGGATTTAGTGAAGTTAAAAAAACAAGGCGGTTATGATTTAATCAAGGCAACTCCTTTTGGAAATAGTCTTACTTTAGATTTTGCTAGAGCGGCGATAGAGGCAGAAAACCTTGGACATAATCCATTAAATGTAACCGATTTTCTTGCAGTTAGTTTATCGTCTACCGATTATGTAGGACACCAATTTGGTATTGAGTCTGTAGAAATTGAAGATACTTATTTACGCTTAGACCAAGATTTAGCTGCATTTTTAAACTACTTAGATAACACTATAGGTAAGGGAGAATATACTTTATTTTTAAGTGCAGACCACGGAGCTGCTCATAACCCTGGATTCTATAGAGATCAAAAAGGAAATTCTGGGTATTTTAGTTCTTCTGCTACTCGTAATATGCTAAATGAGAAATTGCAAAATATTTATAAAGAGGAGAAAATTATCTTAAGCATCACTAATTACCAAGTGCACTTAGATAATAAACTAATACAAGAGAAAAATCTGCCAGAGGCAGAGATTCGCGAGTTTATTGTTGCAGAGCTTAAAAAAGTTGACGGAGTTGCTTTTGTAACAGATATGGATAAGACTTCCGTGTCTAGTATCCCTTCTAAGATTAAAGAAAAGATAATCAACGGATACAACTTAAAGAGAAGTGGTGTTGTTCAGTTTATTTTAGAACCGCAATGGTATAGTGCTAGAGAAAATGCTACAGGAACTACACATGGTACTTGGGGGTCTTATGATACGCATATACCTGCAGTGTTTATGGGGTGGGGAGTTAAGCCAGGTAAAACAGTTCGCCCAACTAATATGACGGATATTGCTCCGACAATTGCTGAGATTTTAAAAATTGAAATGCCTAATGGAAGTATTGGTTCGCCGATATATGAGGCAATAAAGTAAACTTAATTATTTACCGTTATAGTTAATTTTAAAGAGCTGTTTTCTTCTAGATAAGAAAGCGGCTCTTTTTTGTCTATATTCACCGGCTAGTTTTTAGGTTAATTGCTTTTGATCAAGTGCTTAGTCTCCCTTTAAGATGGCTCTTTATAAATAACAGTATGTATTACCTTGCATTAAAAGGATAGGATTTCTACCTATTGTGAAAAGCATTATTAATAAATAAACGTCAAGACAATCTTGCAATTTTGGTAGCTGTTTTATTGGGTTATGCTTTTTAAAAATTAAGTAAGGAAGTTTACCGCTACTTCACTTTATTGAGTGGTTAGGATTGTTGAAACTATCGTAGTGAAATCTTTTTAATACATATAAAGATGTGTGATGTACTTGAAAGGAGTATAGTTATTTATAGTTAATTTTGTTTTGACAACAATAGAAGGTTTAGTTATATTTGAGCAACTCAAAAAATATGATATTAGGTGTAATAACACCCTACACAATGTTGGGGATTCTAGTATTATTTGTTTTACAATTTCTTCTACCAAGTAGACAATAGCTGTTTTATAAAAAACTCCTGCTTTTTAGCTTATAAGATGCAGGAATTTTCTTTTTATTCTTACTTTTTAGTGTGGTATTATCCTATCTCTATATGATCTAGCAAGTTTTCTAATTTACTACGATGTTTAGGATTCCAACTAAAAATATAACCATTAATACATAATCGTATTTTCTATTTGTTTGCCGCTTTGTAAAAAGAAGGACATATAACTTCAGTATTGTGGCAGTAAATTAAAACTAGATATCACAAAAGTTTAAGCTTAATATACTAATGATACCATTTATTTTATCTATCTTGTAAAGCTACTAAATGCTTAAAAAAGGTAGAGTCGTAAATTCTTAGGAATATTATTATTTTTATTCTACTCTTTTTGGAGAATACTTTCTTAGATGAAAAAATACTCAGAGGGAATTAATTTTCTAAGTCATAAACTTTTTAAATTTTAATGTACATTTGGTGATAATATAGAAAAAACGGAAAGTATGAACAAAAAGATATTTTTAAAAAGAGCAAAGTTAAATGGTTTTAAAACTATTAAAAATGTGGATGTTCAGTTTAATGATGGCTTAAATATTATTATTGGGAAAAATGCTATTGGAAAAACAAATCTTTTACATTTTTTGCACGATCTTTTGCGTTTTAAGTATGATATTTCCCCAAGATTTACTGCAGTACTAGACTTTAGTGGTAGTGATTCTTTTAGGATTAGTACTGAGAGTTCACTAGCGTTAAAAACGTTTAAGAATGAAGATGTAAAACCGGGATTTTTTGTTAAGAAATTTCATGGTGAGTTGTTTCATAAGAAAGATAAAGTTTTATCTTTTGATCCAAACAATATAAATGAGTTAAAAGACTGTCTTTTTAAAAGAGAAATTCAGATTAAATCTGTCTATCTAAAGCATGGAATTCCTGAAAACTATTTTCTTGTGGATAAGCCACTGAATTTTTCTTTTGGTACGGAAGGTGGAAATTCTGTATCTACTGAGTTATTTAATATTTACGAAAATGAAAGTACGCCTCGATTTGTAAAATACTTAGTAACGAACCTTTTAATAAATACTCTTGATTTAAAATGGAGAAGTAATGAAGATGTAAATGATTCTTTTTATAAAGAAAAATTTACAAATCTCTTTAGTAGTTTAAGTGATTTTAGCGACGTTTTACTCGATTTTTCACCCATTAAGCAAGTAAGGCTTAATAACAATTTTAATATAAGTAAAATAAAGGATGAATATAGTGTAAGTAATGTTTATCTTGAGTTTTTAGTAGATGATAATTGGTTTACATTTGAGAATCTTTCGGATGGTACAAAAAGAGTATTCTACATAATGTCTGAGCTTTATGACTTAAGAAAAGAATCAACGAATTCTATTTTTTTACTTGAGGAGCCTGAACTGGGTATACATCCGCATCAATTTTTTAATTTATTGAATTATATAAAAGAATGTTCAAAAAGGGCACAAATAATTTTAACAACTCATTCTCCACAAGCATTAAATATATTATCCGAGTCTGAGCTTGATAGAATTATTCTAGGATCAAACCGCAGCAATACTTCTATATTCAATCATATGAATGATGTTCAAAAAGAAAAGGCTAAGGCATACATGTCCGAAGACTATTTAAGTGATTATTGGTTATATTCTGATTTAGATTCTTAAAAGTATGATTATAGGTTTAGTAGGAGAAGCTCCAACAGATACTCTTGCAATTGAGAATATTCTGAGTAAAGAATTTTCACAATTTAATTTTAAATATGTAACTTTAATAGGTCATATTAATGGTTCTCAGTTAGATAGTTAAAAAACTAAACGTTTTTTAAGACGTGAATATGAATCATCTATGCCTGATGTAGTTATATTTATAAGAGATTTGGACGGGATTATTTCAGATAAAGATCAGATAAGCACCAGGAAAAATTATTTCAGTGACAACAATTCTGTTGTTGATAAAAAAGGTATTTATCTATTAAATATTTATGAGTTGGAAGCTTTACTTCTTGCTGATATTAATACTTTAAATTCTTTTTTTAATACAAGCCTTGCTAAAGTACCTGATGTAATGGCTATTGATGAGCCTAAGGAGTATTTAAGGTCTAGATGTCCAAAATATACCATAACTCAGAATGCTGAATTATGTGCTCTATTAGATTTTAATACTCTTGAGGAAAATTGCCTGTATTTTAAACGATTTATTGTTAAATTTAAAAAGAAAACGGGGATAAAATAGCATGTTTTTATTTGTCATATATCATGAAATGTATATTCAACTAATAAATGCAACAGACTCGAAATTGTCTAGTTTCTCAGCTAATATTTCGTTTGGGGTTTTATAGCCAAATCTTTTTCTGGGATATAAAAAGGTAAATTCAGGGTGATTACTTGCCTTCTTAACCGTTTCGAAGTATAACATTAACTCCTTATGATGCTGTGAGTCAATAGTACTACAGCTAGAAAATATTTCAGATAGTTGAGCAACATCAAACGATAATAACTGCTCTAATGAATGCTCATTTACAATAAAAGATGCATATTAGTATTAACCGTATTTCGTGAAATATCAAGCGTGCTGGCTATTTTTCGATTTCTATAGCCATTTAAATGTAAAGTGATAATTTGCTTTAAGTCCATTAGGTCAAGTTTATTAGCCATGTCGTATCGTTTAAAAACAACAAGATACTTGTATTAAACTTTTTTAGGTGTCACATTTTGAACTGAAATGACAATTAATATTTACCTTAACTAGCCCAAGTTAAACCGAAATTGGTACCATTTGCACCGAAACAGAAATAGATTAATTCCAGATAAATATTTTTAGTAACTTGCGAGTATGATTAAATATGTGATAGGAAATATTTTTGATAGTGAAGCACAAGCACTAGTTAATACTGTTAATACCGATGGTGTAATGGGTAAAGGCATTGCTTTGCAATTTAAGAAAGCTTTTCCTAATAATTATAAATACTATAAGGCAGCTTGTAAAGAAGGAAATATTGCCATAGGAAAATTATTAATATTTGAAGAAGTTAATCTTTATTCGGGTAAAAAAGTAATTATTAATTTTCCTACAAAGAAAAGTTGGAGGAAACCATCAGAATATATCTATATTGAAGAAGGACTTGATGATTTAATTTGTCTTATAGAAAAAAACGCTATTAAAAGTATCGCTATTCCACCATTGGGTGCAGGTAATGGTGGATTGGAGTGGTCAATTGTCAAAGAAATTATTGAAAGGAAATTAGCAAATTTGAATATTGATATATATGTCTATGAACCAAGTGTTGTTATAAAGGAGCATTTGAAATGCGAGCGTGTTAAACTAACAGATGCCAGGGCGCTATTGCTTTATGTTTTATATGACTTGGTGCGAAATGGAGAATATATATCTGAGTTTTCCAGTGAAAAAGTTTGCTATTTCTTACAAAGGCTAGGAGGTGAACAATATTTTAAATTAAAATTCGAACCTAATTTTTATGGGCCTTACTCTGGTAAAGTAAGATATGTTTTAAATGTTCTTAATGGAAGTTATATATCTGGCTATAGTGATATGAATAAAAAACCTTTTGAACCTCTTTCTATTATCGCTGAAGGATATGAGGATGTTATAAAGCATATTGAAAATAATCAGGAGCTTAAAGATCTAGCTATAAAGACGACAAATTTTTTAACTGGGTTTTATTCAGACTTTTCTTTAGAATTATTATCGAGCTTAGACTATCTATCCATTAAGTTGAATTCACACGATATCGCTACCTTAAACCAAGGTCTTGAAAATTGGAGTGATAGAAAGAGAAGTTTGTTTTCAAATCCCAAATTTGTTAATATATCTGTACAGCATCTAAAAAAAATTCACTCTTTCAGCTAATATTGAAATATAGTGTGTTTCTTTATCACTAATGTTTTGATAAGAAGGTTCATAATTTTTATTTAGTAATGATATTTAGAAAATAGAGGATATTTTAATTAATTATAAGTTGACAATTTCAATTCATTTGAAATTTTCTTTTTTTATAAAAAATACACTACTGTCCGGTAAAAGTTTGACATATAAAAAAAGGGTTCAGCAAGCTGAACCCTAATGTTTTATCGTATTTTTGTATCACCACAATATAAAATCCGATGAGCAAAATAAGCATTTCTCTACAAAATCTGTGTTTTCACAGCTAATTTATTTAATAGACCCAAAGATTATCCGAGATTCTGTTATGGAATCTAAATCGGATCGCTATATCAAGAAGTTTACCTCTAAAGACCACTTAATAAGCATGTTATTTTGTTGCTTTGCTAAGTGTAACTCACTAAGAGAGGTATCTGGAGCTATGTTAGGGCTATCCGGAAAGACCCAGAACTTCTACTTAAACCATATTCCTAAAAGAAGTACTTTATCGGATGCCAACAAAAATAGGAGTGTTGAATTCTTTGCTCAGATTTACAATAAACTCTTAATGAGGTATGGTGATGAGTTATCGGACAGCCGAATTAAAGAAGTCCTAGGTAAACAGGTCAAATTAGTAGATAGTACCACAATTAGTCTGTTTAAAAATATATTATCCTGTGTGGGTAGAAAGCCTAAAGATGGTAAAAGTAAAGGTGGAATTAAAGTTCACTCTATTATTAATGCAGATGAAAGAGTTCCAAGCTTAGTTTGGTTTACAGAAGCTAAAACGCATGATCATAGGTTTTTAGATAAGCTAAAGCTAGGTGAACATTACATCTATGTCTTTGATAAAGGGTATAATGATTACAAAGCTTTTAAAAAGTTTACAGAGTCTCAAACTAGTTTTGTTACTCGAATAAAGGACAATGCCCGTTATGAAACAATAGCTAAAAGTAATCTAGAACCGACTATCCATAGTGGTGTTTTAGAAGATTCTATTATACAAATTGGAAAGGATAATTCCTTAATCTTAAGAAAGGTAAGGTTCTATGACAGAGAAAATAAAAGGGAATTTGAATTCATTACTAACTTGTTTGATCTACGAGCAGATTTTATAGCAGCCTTGTATAAAACTAGATGGCAAATTGAACTTGTTTTCAAGCAATTGAAACAAAACTTTCCTTTGAAGTATTTCCTGGGAGATAATGAGAATGCAATTAAAATACAGATATACTGCACTTTAATTGTAAATTTATTGTTTATGGTTATTAAAAAGAATTTAAAGAGAAACTGGGCTTTCTCCAATTTAGTGAGCTTCTGTAAAATCCATTTGTTCAATCACATTCATCTGATGAACTTCCTGGAGAACCCAGAAAAAGATTGGATTATTGACAAGCAAGTAGAACATCAACTATGCCTTTTTTGACGCTTAGTTTTGAAAAACAGTAAAACAAAATTACAACAAGCTAATAATTAACTTGTTGTAATTTCGTATACTTGTTTTTTAAGTTTTATCGGACAATAGTGTAAAAAATAAATAACACTTTTAAAATATATCTATTGATTTAGTTATTAAGTAGTTAACCTAAAGGGTAAAAGACTATTGGGTTTTAGCTTTTCAAGGTCGTATTTTGTTTTTATATTTAAGCAAAAAAACATGACCTTCGAACAACAATTACAAAACAAAATAGATTTAAAGACTAAACCATTAGGGTCTCTAGGGGTGTTAGAAACAATAGCTTTTCAGATTGCCAAAGTTCAAAACACACTTTGTCCAACATTGAATAATCCATCGATGTTTGTCTTTGCAGGGGATCACGGCTTGGC
The DNA here is from genome assembly GCF_054871665.1 of Myroides sp. LJL115. Taxonomy (NCBI): domain Bacteria; kingdom Pseudomonadati; phylum Bacteroidota; class Flavobacteriia; order Flavobacteriales; family Flavobacteriaceae; genus Myroides; species Myroides sp. LJL115. Next base: position 18,010 of record NZ_JBTXLS010000023.1, read on the forward strand.
TTTAGAGGGAGTAAGCGCATTTCCACAAGAGGTAACCCACCAAATGGTATTAAACTTTTTAAACCAAGGTGCAGCTATTAATGTGTTTTGTAAGCAAAATAACATAGCATTAAAGGTTGTAGACGCTGGAGTTAATTTCGATTTTGAGCAGGCTCCTTTGCTAATTAAAGCAAAAGCTGGCTATGGTACCTTGAGCGCTTTACATCAAAAAGCCCTAACTAGACAACAATTGGAATATTGCCTTGTAATGGGGGCTAAAGTTATACAAGAGGCTCATGGGAGTGGGTGTAATATTGTAGGATTTGGAGAGATGGGAATAGGTAATACTTCTAGCGCTTCTTTAATTATGTCTTTACTTAGTAAAAAACCAATCTCTGCTTGTGTTGGTAGAGGAACTGGACTAGATGATGCTCAATTGGCTCATAAATTAGAGGTGTTGGAGAAAACGGCTGCTTTTCATAAAGACTGTAGTAATCCTTTAGATGTACTTCAAAGTGTAGGTGGATTTGAGATAGCTCAAATTTGTGGAGCCATGCTAGAGGCCCATAGTAAGTCTATGATCATTTTAGTAGATGGCTTTATTGCTACCTCAGCCTATGCTATAGCTCAAGCTTTACAGCCTAGCATAAAAGACAATGCTATATTTACCCATGTATCTAAGGAAAGCGCACATAAAGATTTTGTGGATTACTTAGGTCATCGCGCCTTAATGGATTTAGAGCTTCGCTTAGGAGAAGGTACAGGATGCGCTTTGGCTTATCCACTGGTACAAGCAAGCGTTAATTTCTTAAACCAAATGGCAAGTTTTGAATCTGCAGGAGTTTCTAATAAATAAGCAATGATCAAAAAACAACTTCTATATTTTTTAACGGCTCTGATGTTTTTTACTCGGATTCCCATATCTAAGAACTTACCCTATAGCCCAGAGATATTAAATCAAAGCCAAAAATACTATTCCCTTGTGGGAATAGTAGTGGGCTGTTTCAACGCTCTTGTATTTTTAGCCTTACAGCTAATTCTGCCTTTAGATGTAAGTTTACTTATTATGATGGGGTGTAGTGTTCTTTTGACAGGAGCATTTCACGAGGATGGTTTTACGGACGTTTGTGATAGCTTTGGGGGAGGTTATGGAAAAGAAAAAATTCTTTCTATAATGAAAGACAGTAGGATAGGGGCCTATGGAGTAATTGGAATAGTACTACTACTTGCTATTAAGTTTACCTCTATGGTTCATTTAGCTTCTATAGATGTTGTTTATTTTGCTCTAATTCTTATTGCTGCTCATAGCGCTAGTAGATTTTTCTCAGGCCTTATGATCTATACCCATACTTATGTAAGGGATATAGACCAAAGTAAATCAAAACCAATGGCTAGTAAGGCCTTACCCAAGGGTAATCTGCTAATTAGCTTAGCTATTGTTTTACTTCCTTTTGTGTTTTTCTTTAATCCCATTTTTTTATTAGCCTTACCCTTTGGGTATGGGGCCTATGCTTATTTGGGATGGTATTTTAATAAACATATAGGCGGGTATACGGGTGATTGCTTAGGTACAGTGCAACAGCTAAGTGAAGTAATGATTTATATAGGTTTTTTAGTGATATGGAAGTTTATGTAATTCGGCATACCCCAGTAGAAGTTGCTAAAGGGGTTTGTTATGGGCAAAGTGATCTTTCTCTTAGAAAGGACTTTAAACAAAAAGCTTTAGAATATAGAAAGCAATTACCAAAAGAATTTTGTCAGGTCTATTCTAGTGGACTATTAAGATGTGATACCCTAGCTAGAGAATTCTCAAGTTCTATTGTAGTAAAGGACTCTTTAAAAGAGATGAATTTTGGAAAGTGGGAAAACAAAGCTTGGACGCAGATAGATGCTAAGGAGATTGATCCCTGGTATAAGGATTTTGTTACTACTAAGGTACCCGAGGGAGAAAGCTTTTTGGAGCTCTACCAAAGGGTAAGTCTTTTTTTAGAAGACTTAAGAAAGCAGTCCCATAAGAGGGTTCTAATTGTGACCCATAGTGGGGTAATGCGCAGTATGTGGTGTTACCTTTTGGGTATTGCTTTAGAAAATGCCTTTAAAATCCCCATTGAATACGGAGATATTCTTCGATTTGATTTAGGATTATCTGCATCTATGGATAAACTATATCTAAAAGGAGCCAATAAGGAATCTATTTTATAAAATATTTTTAAAAAAAGATATAAATTATATTGTCTTTCCTTGTTAATAGTCTGTTTTTTTAGCAAATATACTTATATTGTAAAGGCTAACTAACACCTTATAAATAAGTAAACTACAGCTTATGAGAAAACAACTATTAGTATTTTTGATGCTCTTTAGCTATTGCATTGTGATGGGTCAAAATAAAGAAGACTTTGAAAGAGTAATGCAGAACTTTAAAGAGAATTACAATCAAGGTAATTCAGAGGGTATCTTCAAAGATTTGAATGTTACTATGCAAAATGCTCTACCCTTAGAGCAGGTAAAACAATTAGTAGGAGGCTTAAAACTCCAAGTAGGAGAAATATCCACCTATACGCTAGAGGAATTATCCCCTAAGGGATATGCAGATTTTAAAACAAATTTTACTAACACTCCTTTGATAGTAAGGATTGCTTTAGATAAAGAAAGTTTGATCAGTGGACTTTTTTTCCTTCCCTACACGCCAAAAGTAGAAAATGCAACCACAGTAAATGCTTTAAAGGATATGCCAGAGGATATAGCGACTCTATTGTTTGACAAGACTAAGAATATGGCCCAGGGTACTCAAGTATCTATTGCACTAGTAAAGGGAGAAAACATTGTATACTATGGCTTAGTCAAGCAAGGCGATTCTATTGTTTCTGTAGATAATAGGAATAGTGTCTTTGAAATAGGCTCTATTACAAAAGTTTTTACAAGTACCGTCTTTTCTAGCTTAATACAGCAAGGGAAAATAGATAAAAATGCAAACGCGAATGATTACTTCGCGTTTACTTTTTTAAGAGATACTCCCATTTCCTTACTTTCTTTAACCAACCACACCTCGGGTCTACCTAGACTGTCTTCTAATATGGATCTTAACAGTATAGAAAACCCTTATCAAAAATATACTAGAGAGGATTTAGATACTTATTTAAAAGAGTCATTAGTTTTTGAGAGTGAGCCCTTAACGGTAAGTTCTTATTCCAATTTAGGTGTAGCTCTTTTAGGCTACTCTTTGGAGAAAAGTCAAAACAAGGCTTTTTTAGATCTTTTAAAAGAAAATGTATTAGATAAATATGCTTTAGAGCATACTTATGTTAGCCCAAGTAAGGTAGATTCTACTTCTTTAGTTATGGGACAAGATAAGGACGGTAACAAGGTAATTAACTGGGATTTTGATGTGTATTTTCCTGCCGGTGGATTATTATCTACTTCTGTTGATTTAAGCCATTTTTTGCAATGTCAATTCAATGAGAAAGATAGTGTACTTCGCTTAACCCATCAGCCAACTTTTACCTCTTTAGGTGGCAGTTTTGGTATGGGTTGGTTTTTAATGGATGGACCAAATAAGCAAAAGTGGATATGGCATGGAGGCGCAACTAATGGATATACCTCATCTATGATAGTAGATACCAAAAGTAAGGTGGGTGTTGTTGTATTATCCAACGTTTCTGCCTTTAGTCCTTTTTCACAAAACATCAATACTCTCGGTATTGATTTAATGAAATATGTCTATTAAAGCTTTTATGTTTTACAAGCTTTAGATGTAGAAAAGAGCAGCTATTGAGTTGAAAGTTTAAATGGATCAAAATATAGGTAGGAGTACTTTACCAAAATCTAACCTAAGCTTTTACTACCTTTTTTGAGCTACTCTTAGTTAGAGACCGAAAAAATTGAAGCCAATCAGCAAATGTTAGCAGATTATCCTTTTGCAAGTCTACCTGCTTTTGTTTTTATTTCTCCTAAGGGGAAGATAATTTCTAGAGGCTCGCACGATACTTTTTTCAAAGCTAGGGAAATATTAGAATCTGAGTCAGCTAAGCTCTAAGACTATTGACAACCATATAATTAGTATATATGCTGCCTTCTTACTAATGGCCATTTACAAAGGATTTTGAAGGAAGTGTTTTTAAAAATCAATAATAATATTTAGCAATAACTCTGAATTTACTGGTAGCTCAAGAGGTTTAAAAAGTAGAGAAAATACTTGATTTTTGCATAGAATAATATGTGTATCTAATCTACTTTTTTTACCATGTATTTTAATAAAGAATCTTGGTTTAATGGGGAAAAAATTAGCAGAGTACTGAAAAGCTTCTCTTAGGAATGTTTTAGCTATAGAAGTGAGTATAAAAGCAAGGAAGTTGTTGTTTACCCTATCTAAAAGCCTTTAGATTTTTTTATAAAATAGCGATATTGTTGGAATTGAGCTATCTAAGTTGAGATTATAAAGTGCCAGTACTTTGATTTTTTATGTATATTTATCTTCAGTAGAGCCCCCCTATAGAATAAAGCTCTTTAAATTAAGTAATGCTGGGTAAGTAAGCTAAAAGACATTAGCTATACTTAGCTTAGTTTGAATAAAATAAGTGATTTAAAATGGAACAAGATATTAGATGGCACCAAAGATTAAGCAACTATCGCAAAGCACTAGATCGATTTAATAACAATATTTCCTATATTAAGGAATCCGTTAAGGATTTAGATATAGAAGACCAAAATACACTCCAGGAGATAGTGATAGAAATTGATGATATTTTAAAACAAGGCTTAATTCAAAGTTTTGAGTTTACACATGAATTAGCTTGGAAAACGATGAAGGATTATGCGGAGTACCAAGGAAATACCGAGATAAGTGGAAGTAGAGATGCAATACGTTATTTTGCAAGTGTACATTTAATAGAGCAAGCTGAAATATGGATGGATATGATTGTCAGTCGTAATAAAACATCGCATACATATAATGAAGATACAGCAAATGAAATTTTTATAAATATAATTTTATTTTATGCACCATTGTTTGAAATATTTTACTCAAAATTAATAACTATTAGAGATGGCCAAAGTGGAGAACTATTTGAATGATTTGGATACTGGTATTAAAACGCAGGATTGGGAATTAATTATAAAAATTTTTGATACTAGCCCATCAGTAGAGAAGGTTGTTTTATATGGTTCTCGTGCTAAAGGTAACTATAAAGAATACTCTGATATTGATTTAACTCTCATAGGAAAACTAAACTTAATGGAGCTTCAAAGTATAGAAAATCAACTATATGAATTAAATTTACCTTTTATATTTGACTTGTCTCAATATCATGTTATTAAAAATGTCGACTTATTGGATCATATTCATCGTGTAGGGGTTGTAATTTTCGATAGAAACTAATTGTATATTTAATTAGCACTTAATTTATCTCATACGATTACGGCTAACTTTGCTTGTTTCTAAGAAGACCATGAAGGGGAAAGTTTATTGTGTTTTTCCAAAAGTACTTCCTTTATTTTTTAATTCTACTTATCCTTTTACATAACAAACACAAGAGGTGGAAAATGGATAAGTTAGTGGTTGTGTTTTTTACAGCTTGTTTATTGTTTCTCCTTTTCTTGTAAAACTATGATTTTGACTGTGAACAATTATACGTAAATCGTATAGGTTCTATTGGCTTTGGTGTTTTTTATCGTAATTTTGTACAAAAGAGGTATGCTCTTTGCTATTTTAAAGGTTGTTATTTAAGGCAGTTATATACAAAATGAAGGATTATTTAAAGCTCACTAAGTATTGGAGAAATTCCTTAGTGGATCAAAAGTATGGACAAGGTAAATTTACGTTGCAAGAAGTCGCAGATAAACTTATCACCTATAGTGGGCAATGGTCTTATTTTGTGGATAGTAAAGCAGTATTAGCCCGCCTTATAGAACCCTTTAAAGAAGAGTTGCAAGACTACTGTCTTATGACAAAAGCCTTTGAAAAGGCAAATACTCACTTGCAGAAAACATCGGATTTATTTCCAGAGGTATTTTACGGTATCTCCCTTAAGGTAGGACTATCTAGCTTTGGGTTTATCTATCCTTTAAATAACCCTACCATTGCAAGAGATTTATTAGCTCCATTAGATAAAGAGGACTTTTGTATTGGGAAGGTAGAAGACTATGATTACTATGTAGTAGAACACAAAGCCCCTGAATTTACTTATAGCAAAGACAATCCTTGGGAGAAAGCCTATAAGGAGCATATTGAAAAGCCTTTTATTGATGGCCTTTTTAAGGAGCTTGTTCTAAAGGGAATAGTACCAAGTAAAAAGGCGGAACAAACCAAGGATAAAACCGCATTAATCTTACATTTATACAAATTTAAGAGCCAGGAGTTTTTACCTGTATATAGAGCTTATTGCCATATTTGGGATCAAAATATACCCTTAATAATACAAGATAACACGGAGTTTTTAGAGGCATTTGAAGAGTATGAGTCCAAATGGAGAGAATATGACTCTTACCTAGACGCTCTTTTTAGCTATGTGGTGAAGGATACAAGCATTTTACAGGCTTACCACAAAGTAGATGTAAACAGTTTCTATCCAACTGCTTTAGATGCTAGTGTGTATGTGGTTCCTGTATATGAGGATATCAGTAGTAAGAAGATCTTAAAATCCGATTTGTTACTTTATAAAAATTATGCTAGCCTTTTAAAAAAGCAGCAAAAGCCACTTATTGATACAAGGGAGTTTTTTGATAAAAGAGTTGGACATAATAATAATATCTTCCCTTTAGCTAAGGCCCAAGCCTTAGCTGTTAGTACTTTACATAGCATTTCTAAAGGGGAAGTATTACCAGTGAACGGACCTCCGGGAACGGGAAAGACCACCATGGTTTTATCGGTTGTTGCTTCCTTATGGGTGGAGCATGCCTTAAAGCAAATGGAGCCTCCTATTATAGTGGCTAGTTCTACAAATAATCAGGCGGTAACCAATATTTTAGATGCCTTTAGTAAGGATTTTAGTACTTTAGATACCGATTTACACCAAAGATGGCTAGTAGATGTGGATAGCTTTGGTAGTTATTTTCCTTCCAAGAAAAATAAAGATGCAGCCCAGCAAAAGGGATATATGGGGCCTTCTAGCTTTAAAGATATGGAAACCCCAACTTACTTTGAAAAAGCCAAAGAAGAGTTCTTAAATAAGGCAAGTGTATTTTTAAAAAAGGATGACCTTAGTTTACAGTCTGCTAAGGAAGAAATTTTTAAAAAGCTAAAAAATAAACACGACCAGCTTATTGCCTTACCTAAGAGTTATGAGAAGTTCTGTAAGACAAAGCAAAGATTAAGCGATGTACTAGGAGTTACTAGTGCAGATATACTAGATCAGAATAATTCAATTTTAGATGGCTTAGTAAATAAACTAGCTAAAATAAACCAGATAGATGATTTATGGCAAGAATATTTAGCCCAAGAAAGCGTGGTGGATATTACCCTTTCCTTTGTTGGGGCTATGACAAAGAAAAGAAACGCCAAAGCTAGAGTTTACGCCAAGAAGCATCAGTTTGATGATTTATTTGATATAAAGGATTTAGATGTGATGACAATGGATGAGTCCATTGAAGATTTGCGTAATCAAACTCTATTTGAAATCCAACAATTGGAGGCCTTTAAAGCCCTTTGCTTAAGCTTTGAGCAAGAGCTTAAAGAGGTAAGCGACCTTTTAGATGTAGATAGTAGTTTTGAGAAGATAGATCAACAGGCGGATTGCAGTATTCGCTTTGATATGTTTTGGATTGCTAGTCACTACTGGGAAGCAAGATGGCTATTAGAAATGGAGGAATTAATTAAGGAAGAGCAGTTAAAGAAAATCCATTTCACCTTTGAGCCTTTTCAAAGAAATCAGTGGACTAGAAGAATGAAAGTCACTCCAATTGCAGTGATGACTTGCTTTATGCTTCCAGATCATTTTTCTTTCACTAGAAACTTAAACCACAATAACCCTAAGGCAGATTACCTATATGACTTTATAGACTTATTAATTATTGATGAAGCCGGACAAGTAGCCTCTCAAGTAGCCGGGGCAAGTTTTGCTTTTGCAAAAAAAGCTTTAGTAATTGGGGATAGCCAGCAAATTGCTCCTATCACAACTTTAACCCAAAGTGTAGATATTGGAAATTTACACGATGTTCAGTTAATTGATAAAAGCCAATCTATTAGAGGTATTGATCAGTGTTATAGAGATTTACAGGATAAGGGAATTACTGCTTTAAAGGGCAGTGCAATGGGTGTTTGTCAAGAAAAGACGCCTTATATAGCGGAAGAAAATCTAGAGCCAGGCTTATATTTATATGAACATAGACGCTGCTATGATTCTATTATCTCTTTTAGTAATGAGCTGTGTTACCAAGGTATATTACAGCCCAAAAGAGGGGAGCCTGCCCAAAAGGGTTTGCTGCCTAGCATGGGATACTTACACATTGATGGTAAGTGTACCTTTATGGATCAAAGTAGGGTTAATTATGTAGAATCTAAAATAATAGCAGGGTGGATTATAAATAATTACTTCAGTTTACTTGAAGCTTATCCAGGCAAAAGAATTAAGGATATCATAGCGGTAGTTACTCCCTTTAAGCAACAGTCCTTGGCTATTTATAGGGATTTACAAAAGGCAAGTAACAAAGAAATACTTCAGGAGTTATCTACCATTACAGTGGGTACAGTTCACTCTTTACAAGGAGCAGAGAGAGATGTAATTATTTTCTCTCCTACTTATTCTGTGGATAATAATGGAAACTTTATCAATAGTAGCCCAAGTATGCTTAATGTTGCTGTATCAAGGGCTAAGGATAGCTTTTTAGTATTTGGGGATATGAATTTGTTTGATTCAAGTAAAACCACTCCAATGGGTATTTTAGCAAAGTATCTATTTAACGACAGTGACAATGAATTAAACTACAAACATCAGTATAATGCGATTTTCGCCAGAGAAGACCTATTACAAGCTTCTAGTGAGATATATACCCTAGCTGACTTTAAAGAGCATGATACATTTTTAAAGAAAATGCTTCAAGAGGCCAATAAGCGTATTGTTATTATTTCCCCTTGGCTTAAATATACCACTATTAAGAACAATGATTATACCTCCTTGTTATCCAATACCTCTTTAGATATAACCATTTATACAGATAGGAAATTTAATACCTATACGAATAACCAGCCTTGTATTCAAAAGCAAAAGGAGTTTGATTCTACCTTAGAGCAGTTAAAGCAAATGGGAGTACAGATTGTTGTGGTTAACAATATACATAGCAAGATTGTGATAAAGGATGACAACTGTCTTTGTATGGGGTCTTTTAATTGGTTTAGTGCCAATAGAAATCCAAAATTGGCCAATAAGGAACACTCTTTAGTATATTATGGTCAGGATATGAAAACGGAAATAGAACAGATTCTACAACAGCTTGTGTAGTAATGAAAGTTATACGAAACAGTGTCTAAAAGGTGGATTTTAGTTGTCCACGAAAAGATAATAAATTCCTTTTATAGTGGAAGAATAAGTATTTGGAATTTGGGTCAATACTTATAGTTGATCCAGGGTAAAGGTCTATGAAATTTATATACTTACACAGTTTATGAAACTATGAAATGGAAGCCCTGGTATAAACCTTAATTTCCACTTGGTAAATATTAATATATTAGCTTATAATTTTAAGGAATTTTGTAGCTCCAAAATAGTCAAACATAAATACTGGAAAAGCACTTAAAACAGAGACTTTAGAGTTTATATCAATATACTTTACTTTCTGATGATGGAATATTATATCCTGTGTAATAGATTTTTCAGGTAGGGTATAACTATCCGTTATTATATAGTTCATTTTGTTTAGATGGCTGGTCAATAATAATTTCCAAATATCAAATGTATATTTTGAAAATTGTTGATATATACTATCACATTGATCTGCCACTATCTTTTTATATTTTATATTTTGTTTTGCCTCAACTTGTAGAGTTTTAAAATCTAATGTTTCTGAAAAATGTTTTATACTCTCAACCATAGGATAACTTATATAAAGCCTTCCTAAGTCTGTTTCTTCATTGAAAATTTTTAACATTTCAAACAAAGCACTATCACAAGCTAGAGTTGAATGACCATCATAATCAAAAAAGAGATATATTTCAGCAAAATCATCACGATTAAACCCTTTTAATATCTCTTTATTTTGTGGTATTTTTTTTAACAATGAAAATGTATCTAAATCCTTATCACCTTTTAATTCTTTATGAAGTTGATATATTTCTGCACAATAAGCACAAGTAATTACGGATTTATCTCTGAAAACATGTTTAGTAAAGCTAGTTACAATTTGATCTTCTGTTTTCTCACCTTCAAATACAAATAATATATTAGACATCGAATGAATTAGCTTTATACATTTTTTCTAAATTATGAGCATGCCTTAACTCTTTTTCAGTACTTTTTGATAGCGATCTAATTTTATCTTTAGTCATAATGAAATAGCAATCAGGTCTTAATAAATCATTAGTCATAATAGTAGTGTTATGTGTTGTTAAAATAAATTGAATATCTAGTTTTTTCAATTCCTCAACTATTAATTGCGACAGTTCATGGTGATAGAATGCATCGAATTCATCTATAAACAAAAAAGTAACCTTTGAATCTTCCTTTAATCTTTGCATCCAAAAATAAAAAAGTGTCAAAGCTCTTGTCCCTTGAGATGCTATTTTAAAAAAAGAAATTGTTTTTCCATCAAAATCAAATGCAAGAATATTTTTCTCAGATTCTTTTACTACCTTCAGTTTGCATTCAATTCCTGCTTTATTTAGAAATGATTCAAAATCCATTACATTACCTCTTTCGATAATATCTTCTTGTATGTTTTTAGAGCCGGTTTCGATTCCCAAATATGAATTCCCATCTAATGAACGGAAAAAAAGCATACCATCAACAAATTTTAAAAAACAAAGGAAAATTTTGTTCAAATCGTCCGTATCGTCTAGTACAGAATTATTTTTGATATATTTTAATAAAGATAAATTTAGATTTTTAATATCTTTATTTAAGCTCTCTGTCCCTTTTAAATTTATAGTTGCTTTATTACTTACCTCTCTATCTATTTCTGCAATTAGGATATCATCGATTGTTAGTTTCTCATAAATCAATGTTCTATTTTCGTTTTTCTTGTATAAATAATTGATCTTATAGTTAGATATAATGAAGTCGTACTTGAATGTTGCGAATTTATCATTATTTAAAGCGTTTAAATAATGTGAGTATTCTGAATCACCATGCTCAGAATCAGTTAAATGTTCGATTATATCAAATACTGCTAACCCTAGATTTGATTTTCCTACTCCATTTCGGCCATAAACTATTGCATTTTCTACAATGCCATCCACTACACTATCTTTATTAAAGGTATAACCATTTGTATCACTTAAATCGAATACAAATTCCTTATTAAAACTTTTAAAATTTCTTACAGTAAAACTCGTTAACATTTTAAATGTATGTATTTGTTTATACAAATGTACAAAACTTAATTCATATTGCCGGAAAAAAAATACGGAAAAAAAAGAAATAATTAACATAATCATTTATAAGGGAAAAGCTTGCTTGATTATCTATGTTTTTACGTTAAACTTTAAATTATGAGCAAGATAGAACCTAGTTGTAAATATGCTTTTATTTCCGTTATTTTCTATTGTTTGAAATATAATAAGGGTTTTCAAGTAGAATTTCATACATTTAGATTACTTCAGAGAACTATGTTGTTTCCCTTTCATTCAAAAGGATTAAAATTTTATGAGACTATAAACTTTTTGTCTATTATTATCTATTTCTTTTTTAGACAGTACTTTAAAGGTATGACGTACTTACTCGTAAGTATTGTTTTGTGGAAGAGATTTTGGGTTGTTAGTGCCATTTAAAATTGATTTTCTTTTACTGTTAAGTGAGTTATTTGATGTAGTCATACTTGGTAACATGTTAAATTTAAGTCTAGCATTTTTGCTTTAATTATAAAAGTGGATAGTTTAAAAATACTTTAATTATCTAATAGTAAAAATTGATTACTATGGGGATTTCTACATGGGGTAATCCATTCTAGGTTCCTACTAAATCCAAATTTTCACCTTAAATTATTTTACAAAGAAAGGGTTTAATTGAAAAACACTAATTTTTCAAACTATTAATTAGTAGAAGGCGGTTTTGTCTTTGTGAAGTAATTTTAATACTAAGATTCTTTAACTATATTTGCCCCATAATAAAATCTAAAAAAGGTAAAGCTTTAAAGGAGTTTGTTGCCTATTTTGTGCTTTAAATTACTACCTTTACCCAGGTTGGTTTTTTAAAGACCCTAAGATAATAATTCGACCTATCTTTTTTAAAATAAAAAGTAGGCCTTACAATAATAGTTCGTATTTTCTTTGTTCTTACGCTTTATAGCAAAGATTATATCCTCTTTTGGGGGCAAACCCTCCCCCAAAAGATGAACTAGTTCCCAATACCACCTCAACTATTAATTGTAATCTATATACTCCCTTTTTATTACTATTAATCACTTCTAAAGACAATGGTGCATTATTAGCCTATTCTACTAAGAATCCATCATTATTGTATCTGTTATGATTTTATAAAAAGAGTAGAGCTAGCCAAGACTACATTAAGAAATACGGTGAAAATCAGATTATATACTAATAAAAAAACCTCAGAACGAATCCTGAGGTAATATCTAACATAGAAGTGAAGCTTCCTGTTTGTTAGTGACTCTATTAGCCTTATTATTTTCAATAGTAAAAAGTAAATTGATCTAAACCAAAAGCTTAAAGTGCCAAAGGGATATAGATATTGGCTAAAAGATCATCTTATTATAGAGTAGAAACCTTTCTTGAAAGATTTCTACCCTATAGGGTATTGGGCTAAAGCCTAATTATTCTACATTGCTATTAGAAATAATAGACAGAGCTTCATCTTCTAGTCCATTTTTGAATATCGACTTAGCAGTGCTTAGACGAGATTTTTGGGAGTTTAAAGAATAGTCTGAGTAGTCTGGAAAGTAGATAGCTACATCTTCAATAGTTGCATTGATATTGGCATTTAATGCTGGATATAAGCCATGTTTAAAAGCTTTCATTCCAATACTTCTTAAACTTTTTAATAACTTGTCTAGGGCCAGATCTTCATCTACATCCACATTTTGCATTATTTCTGTAACCTCATCCGGATTTTGTATTATTTCTGTAACGTCGTTTTCTTCTACCACCTGTGTTTTCTTTGGATTTTTCTTTTCCTTTACCTTTAGATCAACACCTAACCACGTTATATTATCAATTATTGGTCCTTCAGGGAAGTCATATTCCATAGCTACCTTTTCTAATTCAGCCATTTCGGTAGGGAATGTTTCTTTTAAATACTGGTGAACATAATTTATCAGTGCTGGTTCTTCTCCAAGTCTTTTACCACTATAGTTAACTAAGTTATTTTTTGGAATTAAAAAAGAGTTTAATGGGTGAACTAGGCGAATAAAATGAGCTATAGCTATTTTCTTCTCTTGCTCAGAAATTTCACATTCTAATTTTCTCATTTTTGTTAGCTCACACCACTCTTCTCGCTCGGGATTAGGGAAGAAAGTAGTTAGGGACTTTCCATCATATCCTGTGCCAACTGGCTTTATATGTGCTAAGGTCCAGCCAACAGGATTGATATTTTGTCGTTTCACTCCTTTAGGACTGAAATAACTCAATTCTCTTTCTTGTTCTGTTGTTCCGAAGGAGAATACAAGTTTTTCTTGATTAAATAAGGAGTTAATATCCTGGAAGCTATAGTATAACCCACCTACTTTGGCTGCAGTAAAATTTAATGCAAATGTGTTATCACAGAAAACAATTCTATTTCCATCTTTAAATTCGGTTAAAAAACCTCTTCTAAGTTGGGAATAATTTTTAGGAGAAAATGACCCATATAATCTAATAAAATAGGTAGCTGTAGGTTGTTTTATGTAGTCCATTAAAGCTTTATGTTGGGCTTTAATAGCTTTTTTATCAGAGAATTGAACTTCTACTAATTGTTTGAAAAAATCTGAAATATCTGTTGCGCTTCCTTGTGTTATAGGCTGCATCGGATGATAATGATTGATTAACATTTTGTAATTAATTTAATTGTTATTTATTGAAAATTATGTTTTTTCCTGTTTAAATATAAGGAATTACTCTTAAACGATTAGTCAAAGAAATATTTAATCTAGTGTACTACTCACTTTAGTTATTTAGGAAGTAACTAACTATAGAAAGATTATTTACTTTCTTTGTTTTATTGTTTTTCTAAAGCACTTTTTCTTTTTTGCTTTTGTTGAGATAATTCAAACCAGATACTAACTAGTCTTCTTGAGGAATCATTCCAGTGGTTAGTAACAAGGTATTTTCGATTGTCAAATACAAAAACATTTTTTGATTTGTATGTATAGTATCTTGGTTTACCTCCATATACGGTATAGGGAGTTACATCAAATCTATTAATAGCAGTAACATCTAATAGCAATGGATAAGGCAATCTAAAGAGCTCTTTGCACAATGCTTCATCAGTAAAGGTATCAATGAAATCTATTTTACTTTCTTTTATTTCTTGAAGTAGATTAAAAATAAAGTCTTGGTTTTTTACTCTAGGTAAACCGGTATTTAGCGCGTCTTGTTTTTTAGATGTTTCCATGGTATTTAAAATTTAGTTTGTTATGTTATTGGTTTTTGGTAAGTATTTGATTTGAAGTTTGTTGTAGGTAATAGTTCCCGATTCAATTTTAGAGATTTAAATGCGATGTTATTTTAAAAGGTTTGTAATTCCGTATAATAGCGGGAAAAAACCACTGTGATAAACCACTTTTGTAGGCCATTTCGATTGTTATCTTCCCATTTTTTGCGCACATAGAAGCTTTGTTTTTCAAATAAAACAAAGGCATCTGTGAAATAATCACTTTGCTTAAATCGGTTTGTATCTTTTTGGGCAAGAACCGGATTTTCTATACCAAATGTGTTTTTACAAAAGGTAGTACTGAATAAGTCTAAAAGCTCATCTATGCTTAAAAGATTGCGTTTGGTCAGTTTTTTAAAAATGGAAAAAGCCATTTTTTGAGTGGATAGCTTTTCAAAGCTCTGTAATTCCTGTATTAGTACATTGATGTGATTTTTTAAAATAGCATATTTATTACCTTCTTGGATTTCTCCTCTTATTTTAAGAAATAACCCGATTGGAAATTTTGTCCATTTATCCTTATCTTGCTGTTGGCGACTATGTAATTGCTGATAATAAAATAGCTCTATAGGGCTTAATTTTGGCTCTTTGCTTTGATCTACTTTCTCTGATAAATTAGGATAGCAAATTACGTAGGTACCTATTAAATTTGATTTACCTCCCTGGTGTTTTTGACTACCTATTATCTTATAAACCTTTCGATTTACAAGAGGTTGTTTTACTGTTTCAAATTCATAACCTAAAGAGCATCGCTTTGCTGTACTAGATGGGTTTATTCCTAGGAAATAGGCAACCTCCATAGAGTTTAGCACAATTACCTTAGGTTGAATGATTTGCTCGAGTATATCTCTTGTAATAGCAAGTTGATCATTTAAAAACTCCCTTCCAATGGGAGAGTTTATAAATGGATAATACTTAAGGTATCCTTTAAGTGAGCTGAAGTAAAATAGATCCATATAGGTTGTCTTTGGTAAGAGATTAAGATTCAAATAATCCCTTTTAAGTATGGATGCCATTGCATTTTGATAGGGGGTTGCCTTAGGCTGACCAATATTTTTTAAAATATTATATCGAATTGGCTTAGGGGGTTGTGCAAAGGAACCTTTAGGTTGTAATCCTAAGATTAAAAAGTCCTTTTTTACCATATCTGTATAGAAGGTATATTGGCCTTGTTTTATGCTAGAGGCTATCTCTTGATTGTTTTGATAGCTTTGCCAGAGCTTTTGGATTTGGTGCTGAAAATTCATTCTTATTTCGTTTTAAGTTTAGAAATCTACTAGTTTCCTTGGTTTTACTATAAGTGGGTATAGGCTTCAATTTCCCAGGCTTTTAAAAAGTCTTTATCGGACTGTGTATCTGAGCCATATATTTTTGAATAATAAATTACGTATACTCCATCTAAGTTTACCCTTTGGGATAAGGGAGAAAACACATCAGGCGCATGTCCATTTATTTTATAGACGATATGCCCACTTTTTGTAGTTTCTACTTTCTGGAAAAATAGTCCTAGCCAACAAAAATCAGCATCTTCTCCAAAAAAGCCCATAAACATTGCAGTAAACAGGTCAGTTAGAATAATTAATCTTGGCTTTATATTCTCAATTATTTTACCACTAAGTTCTAGTTGGTCCATTAGAAATAGTCGGCCATCTACTGTATCAGTTAGTTGGTTAATAGCCAAGGGGCTAGGGGTGTGTGTAAAGAAAAGGATATTTCTGTAAATGGCTTTCTCCCTCAAGTCAATTTGAAGTTGTGTATCCAAAAGTAACAAGCTCTTATTTTGACTAAGGACTTGTTTTATTTTCGTGTCTAAATGTAGCTCATTGTCCCCAACACTATCCTTGTTAGATTCTAAGGACTTAAATAAGGTAGATGTTCCTAAAATTAAAATAGGACTGCTAGGATTTTGCTTAAAGTTAGAAAAGCCATTTTCAATTAGGTCTGCTGGGATATTAGGATTGTTTTTGTAATTATCCCAGATTTTCTGGATGGATTGTTTCATTTGTTACTCTCTTTGTGTTGAATAGGACAAACATAAAGAGTGTCATGTACGAAAAGCGTACATGAGAAAATTATTTATAAATATTTTCCATTTTTGTAATTTCTTCACTTATCCACTTACGCAACGAATCTGGCTCAAGTACTTCTACTTTAGCTCCATAGGAGAGGATGACCCTCTTTATTTCATAATTAAGATTAACGTTTAAACTAATAGTAACATACTCCTTACAATCTTCTAATATTTTTTGGGAATGATGAAGGAAGTTAGTTTTTATATAGTTTTTTTGTTCTTCTGTGAATTTGAGCTGGATTATTTCTTGGTCATTTCTTAAATCTACTCCTATAGCATCTTTAAATATGTCATAGTTTGTATCTGCTTCTGGTTCAAATTTAGTTTTAGTTACTTCTATTTCCTGTACTCGGTCTAATCCAAATACTTTGGGGTCTTTACCTTTAGGAGGTTTTACAACGATGTACCAACGGTTTAGGTATTCTTTTAAAAATAAAGGAATAAGATTTTTATGCTCAGTAGTGGTACCCTCTTCAAATTTAGTATGAATAAGATTAATTTTTGAATTGGTAATTAAGGCGCTTAAACACGTATCTACCCAACGTAGCCCTCCATCATAGGCTTGGTGCTCCATAGAGTAATTTCGGAATTTATGGCTTTCCAATTGTATGTATTTATCCAAACTTGGATTTGTATTTAAACGCAGGTGAATTAGCTCTAGTCCTAGCTTCTTTTTTAAATTATGGGCAAGTATAGTTGTAAGTTCTTCTTCTTCTGCTTCTTTGAGTACATAGCCCGTTTTTCTATCATCTATTAACTCAATGCCCATCTCTGCTAAATAGTGAAGTACATTGTCTACTTTTCTTCTACTATATTCCAAGCCAGCGTCTTCTAAAGCCTGGGTAAAAGACTTTCTACCATACTTTTTAGCAGAAAATAAGAAGTTATCTAAAAGGAGTAATGCGGCTTGAGTTGTTTGCGCTATTTGTTTAGGATTTCTATGCGGATAAGTAGGTTCTTTTGTACTGGCCATAATTACAAGTGAAATTTAAGGGGATAATCCCACAACAATAAAATATATTCTCAAATCTAATCAAATTGTTTTAATTCCACTGCTACTTATTGGAGGGAGTATTTCAAATCGCCAAGTATAAGCATACTTATTTAAGCCAGTACATACACAAGTTAGATTATTACCATAGTCATAGAATACTGCAGTCTTACCTTAGACTTCAAAAAGCTAATTAAAATGTATAGGCAGGGATAGAATTGTTTTATTTTTCAAGATATTTTAGATTTTTTTATTCTTGAAATTGTTTCTATTTGGGTTCCATAATTGTGGTATCTGTTATAATTTTATTCACTACAAAACTAGTAGCTACAAGCTCTATATTATTTTCATGGAAAACATCCTGAGTATGTTGGCGAAGGTCAGAATAAATCTTAGCCGTTATCTTTGCATCTTTTACATAGACATTTAATTGGTAGTCGATATACGAATCTCGAAATTGATCTTGTAGGATAAAGGGTTTATGTCTTTTTAGAACATGCTCGGTGCGATTGGCTACCTCATGTAACATTTGATGTACTTTTTGCCAAGGTACATCATAACCTACTGCAACAACAATATATAAAATAAGCCCATGCTCTTTGGCACTCTGGGTGTAGTTAATAGTATGAGCTGACATGATATTGGAGTTGGGTATAGTGATTATCTCATTTTTAGGAGTCTTAATACGCGTTACAAGAGAGGTTTTCTCTAGTACATCTCCAGTGAATTCTCCAAGCTTTATGCGGTCGCCAATTCGAAATGGTCGCATATAGGTAATAACTAAGCCTGCCACTAAGTTCCCAACAACAGAGGTAGACCCCAAAGAAAGCATAATACCAGCAAAGACAGATACCCCTTGGAAAATTTGAGAGTCTGAATTAGGTAGATACGGAAAAATAAAGATAAACATAAAGATAAAAAGAATTACCCTTAATATATGGTAGGTAGGGAAGGCCCAATCGGGGTAGAACCCTTTTATGTTTATTTTATTACCGCTTATTTTCTCGGCTACCGATCGCATAAACTTACGTACATAATTAAATATAAGTACGATAACTAATATGGTGAAAAAGTTGGGTAAATAGCCTTGAACGCTCTTTCCTACTTTAATAAGTGGAGAAAGTACATAGTTTAAAAGCTCATCGGAAAGGTGTTTTGTATACGGAAATAACTTAAAGATAGAAAGTAGCCCTGCGTAGAGTATAATAAGTAGTAGTAAGAAGCGCACTGCTTTAACTAGTGCTATTGCCGTTAACATAGCTCTTTGATCATCTATGATTCCAAAGATTCCCTTTATCTTTTTACCCCTTGCATGCCAAATATTTACTCTAATTCTACGGTAGGTATAGTAAAGTAATTTAATTAAGAAGTACTCTAAGAAAATAATGGCTATAACTCCTGCTACTTGTAAGGAAATCTGCTCCCAGGAGGTATGGTATTTTCTTTGCTCAACAGCCTGGATTATTTTCTCTTTATAAAACTGAGCCGCTTCCAATCTAGTTTTATTCTCTTGAGCTGCCTGTAGGCTATCTACACTCATTAGAATTTCTTTGTCATACATCAAATTTAAGAAGTTTCCAGCTTGCTCAAAGTGAATAGAATCTTGTTCAAATGTATGGTTATCGGCTAGGTTGATAATCTTTTCCTCAATCGATTTAGCTCTTTGCTTAGAGGTGAAAGAACCGATATTACCGTATACATTAAATAATGTATCGGTAAAGTTGATTACTGGAGTTTTCTCCATCACTACCACTACGGTTTTAATGACCTCTATTTTAGTAGGGGCTTTCACTGGAGTTGCTTTTTTGTTTTTACTTTGAGAATAAGCGATACTACATAATAAAATACAACTTAAAACAATAAAAAAGCGATTGACTTGCATACTTTTAGGAACTAAA
Organism: Myroides sp. LJL115; assembly: GCF_054871665.1. NCBI lineage: Bacteria > Pseudomonadati > Bacteroidota > Flavobacteriia > Flavobacteriales > Flavobacteriaceae > Myroides > Myroides sp. LJL115. Next base: position 37,678 of record NZ_JBTXLS010000023.1, read on the forward strand.
ATTTATCTTAAAACAAATATAAATTTATACAATAAATGGATATGAAATTCATTAATTATGGTGTTGTGTTAAAATATTTTATTATAGTCTTTTTTAGTGCTAAATAGTAAGTGTTATGGTGTTTTTTAAAGGTTTTGATTACCATAGAAGTGGTAGAGGTTAACTGAAATATACTTCGTTATATATGACTTTTAAACTTATTAAATGAGCATGTATAAAATTCCTAACTGAAGTATGTGTAAAATAGGGAAGGTCCTTCTAAAGTTATTATCTACCTAGTTACTAATACTTGGGTTTGTTTATTGAAATGTATAATGACGGCGATAGCCGCCGTCATATTTAATTTTGATAAATAAAATAGTTTACGTATATTTATTATAATGACGATTATCGCCGTTATACTTAACTTTGATAAATATGATCATTACTCCCAATAGAAGAAAGTTACTCGAAGAATTTGTGCCAGAAGGTTTGATAATCTCCAGAAAATGGTTGAAGGAAGAAACAGACCTAGGTAGCCATGCTATTGATAATTTAGTAAAAAGCCAGCAACTACGGTTATTATGGAAAGGGTTATATACTCGTGGTATAACTCCACCCAGGTTGGCAGGCTACTGTCTATAGTTTACAACATATTTTAAAAACTGATTTTATTATAGGAGGACTATTTGCCCTTGAATTAAAAGGGTATTCACATTATTTACCAAATTCCAATAAGACTACAATAGATTTATATGGGAATGACAAATTGCCTGTTTGGGTAAATGAGATTGTAAATGATGTTGTTTTTATAAAACATTCCCGCTCAAGTTTATTTGGAGAGATGGATGAAACTTTATCTTTAAAATACACTACATCTATAGGATGGAGAGACGATTATAAGGAACTAAGGATATCCACACCAGAGAGAGCTTGTTTGGAAATGCTGGATTTTATTCCTAATAATATATCTTTTGAACATGCAGATCAACTTATTCAGGGTATGACTTCATTATCACCAAGAGCATTACAAGCATTGTTAGAAATGTGTTCAAGTATAAAGGTTAAAAGATTATTCTTATGGTTTGCAAAACGTCATAACTATATATGGTTTACAAAGCTTGATTTAAAGAAAATAGAGTTGGGATCTGGTAATAGAGTAATTGAAAAAGGGGGAGAATTGGACAAGAATTTTTTGATAACTGTCCCTAAAAATTTTGATAACTAAGAACATGAAGAGAAATAGTATTTATTATAGACAGGTGCAGCTTTTAGTTAGGGTATTACCCCTTTTGGATAGTGAACAATGTTTCGCTTAAAAAGGAGGAACAGCTATAAAATTGTTTTTTAGGGAATTACCCCGTTTATCGGTAGATATTGATTTACTTTATCTTCCTAGCCAAGGACGTGAAGAATCTTTGATTAATATTCGCAAGGCATTAACACGCTTGAGTATATTAATAAAAAAGACAATCTCAAAAATACGAATTCAAAATACCCATGAACAAAGTGCTTGCGGTTAAATAGTAATATCCACTATTAAATATGACTTATTGATTTTCATTATACAGTTGGATAATTTTATCTAGCCAACTACTGAATCTAGTGCATTTATCAATTATAGTGTCAATATTTATTTCATCTGCTATTAAGGGGTCATGAAATGTCTTTTGATAACCTGGTATTAAACTTATTAGTCGTTTGGAAGGAGCACTAAGCGTCCCATCATTTATTAATTCAGGATTGGCATTGTCTATTTATTAAGTCCTTTAGGGTTCTTAAGTTTGCTTGAGGAATATCCGTTAGATAATTAAATCCATCCATGGAAGAAAATAATAATCCTTCAAACTCATGTAGTTGAATATAAGGAATAAAGCGAATATTTTGAATATCTTTACTAATAGCTTCTTCCAAATTATCTAATCTTAAGAATTTATCTTGTATTTGAGTTGCAGTATTGTAATTAGGGAAGGCAGGATCCAATTTATAATTATCTATAAGTGAGGTGACTATTATGTCTGTTTCTTGCTTTAAGAGTAGTTCAATGTTACGTTTATAACGGCTGTAGGTAACATCGCCACCTTTAAAACCTGGACTAGTTTCCATTAAAATAGCTCTCACGTCATAGATATTGAATCTATAAAAATAAGGACGTAAAATTTCATTTATAAATTCCTCCTCTGTTTGGCCTTCTGTTATAATATATACTGCTCTCATTATTACTATTTTTTAGGTCTTCCGCCTAATAAGTTTTTCTCCCACAGTTCACCTAAAGAATATTCTTTTAGCCATTCTTTAAAAGAATCAGCGCTTAGTCTTTTAAATACTGTTTGTGCATTTTCTCTATTTACAATAATTAAGTCTTCTACTTCAAATTGGTCTATTAAACCAACCGATTGAGTTGAAATAATTATTTGTGATTTTGATGAAGCTGATTTAATTAGAGCAGATAATTTTTGTATTGCAAAAGGGTGTAATCCAAGTTCCGGTTCGTCAATTATTATTGTTTTAGGTAATTTAGGTTGTAACAATAATGTAGCAAGTGCAATAAATCTCAATGTTCCATCAGAGAAGTTATGTACAGAAAATAATTCATCAGAGTTATTTTCTAACCAATTTAACTCAATTAATTCTTGATTTAATACATTTGGTTCTAAAACCAATCTGTCAAAAAATGGAGCAACAGACTTTATTGTTTTTTCAATAATTTTAAAGTGTCTTGGATTAGTTTTATGTATAGCATATAGAAAAGCTGCTAGATTACTACCATTTTCTTTTAAATGTCTATTGTCATTCACTTTCGATGGTTGTTTTAATGGAGAATTATTTCCAGTATCATGGAAATGAAATACTTTAAACTCTTGAAAGTAATCTTTCAAATAATCCGCTCGTTTTAAAGGACTATGTGGTAATTCGCTTTCTTGTTTAAATGCCCCCCCAAATTCGATGAAATCCCATTTTTCATTATATCCTATAGAATAATTATTGAATCCCTCTTCATCTTTCTCTAAATAGAAATCCGATCCAGATTTTTGTGCAACCATTTTAAAATCGTATCTATTATTTACGTTTTTATTTTCTGGATTAAACACAATGCTACCTTCAATAAAATCAGACACTTTTCTTCCAAAATAAAGCAATTTATCAGAATATCCATTTTCTGCTACAAATGCTCTTAACCTTTGATTATAAATACTATTTAATAACTTAAAAAAATTTATAAAGTTAGATTTTCCAACGCCATTTGGTCCAATCAAGATATTTATTGATTTAATTTCAATATCTCCAGAATCCCTGATTGATTTAAAGTTTTTTATATTTATTCTGTTAATTGGCATTTTTTATCTTCTATAAATTCTTTGTAAATATATAAAAAAACACAATTATAATGATGAAGGTTTTCGTGGAGAAAGGACGAATTTCTTGAATTTAATTCAGTTATAGTAGGGTTTTTTTATTTTTTAGGACAAAATAGATGAGTTTTATAGAAAATTTTTACTCTTATTAAAAACGTGGTCTTTTAAATAGTTAGCATTTCTATTGAGGGTATCAACTATAATGCTAAGCTTAAGGGAGAAATAAATTGTAATTTCTATTATTTAAGTCGTGCCTAAATTGTCTCTATTTCATAAAATGATTTTTTACTGTAATTAGTAGATATAATTTTTAAATCTTAGTTAGTACGCTTGCTTTATGAGCAGCTATGTGAGTGGTTTTATCACTTTGGATTTCATATTGTGGTTCCTGCTCGCTTGCATGATGGGTATAGCCTTTATAATCAAAATTGCTTGTATGGATTTTGATGATAGTTCCACTGGAGATTCCAGCCTCGGAATTCCATTTTACTTTATCTCCAATTTTAAAGGTAGGTTCCATAATAAGAAGTTTTTAAAATATTAATGTTCAGGGGTGTAAATGACTTTGTCTCCAACTATAATTGCTGGGGAAGTATAAGGATGTTCTTGGGCTTTTGTCTTAGACATTATATGCAGAACCTTCCAACCTTTAGCCTTGAGGTAATCGGCAATCATAGAGCGATGGCATCTATACCAAAGGGCCTCTGCACACATAATTGCAGTAGTGGATTTAAGGGCAATTTGCTCCAATTGTTCCACGGCTTGCTGGAAGCTTTCACTTTGCATATAATCTGCATATGCCCGAAAAGAAGCATTATGCCATAGAGTATTTTTAGAGTCTTTATGGACCTTTCTTCTTCCACCTAAGTCTTTTAAGTAGACATACTGTATACCATTATGCTCTAAAGATTCTTTTAAAGAATCTTGATCAAACTGAGGGAATTTTCTAGACCCAGGAAGAGCTCTTACATCTACTAGGGTTTGTACATGAAAATTTTTAAGCATAGTTAGAAACTCCTCTATGCTATGGGTAGAATGACCAATGGTGTAAATAAGAGCTGGATCATTACTTAACATACAATCAAAATAATAAAGTAGAGGATAAACTAACTTTTATGCCCACTTAGGGTTAATATATACTTGTCAATATAGAGTTTTTCTTGAGCCGACTTATACTGCTGTATGTAGCGCGGGTGCTCTAATGCCGTCATGGTTTTAAAGAGGCTATTCTCTTTATTTATTTTCTCTAATACCTCGTAGTTTTCTTTTCCCAATACAAACACTTCACTAGTATTGATACCAAGAGCAATTTGCTCTTTTAGCCATTTTACAATATAGGGCTGTAAAGCCGTTAGTAAATTCTCTTGGCTATAATAGGAGGCATTCACCCAATTACCACTAGGGGAGGGCTCTACAATAGCTAAAGGAAAGGCTGCATTGACATAAAACTTAGAGTAGAACTTATCTACCCCTCCAAAGCCCTGTATCATTTCATAGAAAAATACAGAGGATAGTTCATTTGAGTGAGCAGATTTCATATCTATAGCGCAAAACTCAGCTAGGTGTTTAGTATCTGTAAGTGGGATACCAGTTACACCCCCTCCGTTTCGACTTGGGTTGATATCAATAATAAAGCTGCGTTTATTATTGTCGTTATAGTATTTGTGATAGAACTCTTTTGTTATCTCTACCACTTCTTTATTGTCTTTAAAAGGCTGTAGTAGTTTAAAGTTTCCAGGTAAATCATCCGGGTAATCCATTTGTTGATTGGTTTGGATTACGCGATCTGCAAAAGTGAGTAGTGACATAATAATAGGTATAAAGCGTTAGTGTTTATCTACACTTTTCTTTAAAGCTAGTTTATTGACTAAGCTTTGTAATGGTTTGTAAGATTATGTAACCATTTTGATTTAAAGTAAGTTAGACTCCTAAAGTTACGATATTTTATAAAGAAAAAGGTACCTTTTAAGAAAAATAAAATATGCTTTATTTGGTTATTATTATGTGGATATTTGTTGCTAAGTAGGTTAGAATATAACTGCTTAATTGTCTATTTCTAAGAGTTTGGCCGGGGAGAATAGCTTTTTTTAAATGCTCTAGGAGTTGTTTATGTTTTGCCTAAATTTTCAGGATCTTAGTTACACGGGATATACTAAGGGTAACAATGTAGCTTACTTACTTTTAAAGCAAAATATTAAAAATCAAAACTACCAAAGTGGCCACAAAGCCATAAAGTATTTGCTTTTTTTCTTTGGCTAAATAAGGGTTTTGTTTATTTGGTAGGAAGTAGAATATCCCCAGACAAATAACAAGGGCTGTAAATACATCTATGCTATGGTGTTGAAAAACAAATAAGGTCGATACACAAATAAGAATAAGCCATCCTTGTAATAGAATCTTTATAGCTCTAGAAAATACCTTAGTGCTTGCCACCACGCTCATTATTAGAACTGAATACCCAACATGTAGGGAAGGAGCCTGGTTATATGGGGTGTCCCATGCTTGTATAAAATCAAATAAAGGATTAAATAAAGCAAAGGTGTGCGCCGGTTTATCTAAGCTGTATTTGATAGGGAAAGCTAAAAAACATAAGAAAGCTATTAGACTTAATAATAGCATTCTCTTTGTGAAAAGCCTAAGGGCATAGGTATTATTCACCCAATAGAAACTACATAAGAAAAAGAACCCACTAGTGCTATATGGAATAATCATCCATTGCCAAAAGGGAATATATTTATCTATTGGCATTGTAAAAGAGAAGTCAGAGCCAATATATACGCTATAGTATTGGGCTAGCATATAAAAGAAAATGAAAACAAAATAACATAAAAGCATAGCTTTGCTTCTTTGTTTAAAAGTAGGAACGCTTATGGGGTGTTTCATAGATGTAATAACCTTTCTATGGTTTTTTAGGAGGGAGTGTAACATGAACTGTGTCATCTCCTGTTTCCAAGCCTTGGGGCTTAAGCCCCAAGGCTTGGAAACAGGATTTTTTTTACGGCTGTAATCTATCCCCAAATTTAATATAAAGCTGTGACATTGTCAAGCCCCAATTGCGAATAGGCATAGTCCATTTTTTAGATACATCTTTGATGGCTAGATAGACTAGTTTTAATAGGGATTCTTCTGTTGTAAAAGCCCCTTTTGTTTTGGTTACTTTTC
>NZ_JBTXLS010000024.1:0-43792 GCF_054871665.1 Myroides sp. LJL115
GTTATCCTAAAGTGATGACAACCGATTTAGGGTGGTTATTGCAGCGGGGCTCACCTCTTCCCATTTCGAACAGAGAAGTTAAGCCCGCTTGCGCAGATGGTACTGCTAACCAGTGGGAGAGTATGACGCCGCCCTTCTTTTATAAAATCCTCAACATGTTTATGTTGGGGATTTTTTTTTGGAGTAAACTCAAGTAGATACACTCCATAATGAGGATTTTAGTATTACAGTGGGTTAGGAGTTTTATAATCGACATTGGGATGAATTAAGGTATTAGCAAGGATGATAATTTGTAATCACTAATAGGGTTAAACAAGTGCTAGCTTTGTGCTTGGTACACTAGAGTAAGCATATGGATCGCACCGGACTATACTTTAGCTATATAATGGCAGATTTAAGGGGAATTAAGACCTTTATAAGATATACTTAATATCTTTTATATAAGATAAAAAAACGCAACATTAAGAATTTAATGCTGCGTCTTAAAATTTGGCTAATCTTCTATTTTATAATTTTGAAGAATCTATATGTTGTATTCTAACTGAATTTAGAATCGCTATAATGGAAACACCTACATCGGCGAAAATAGCCTCCCATAGGTTAGCTTGTCCAAAAGCTCCCAGGATTAGTACTAATAGTTTAATACCAATGGCTAAAGAAATGTTTTGTATTACAATTTTTCGCGTTCTTTTAGCGATTTTAATAGATAATGGGATTCTACTAGGTTGATCGTTTTGTATTACGATATCAGCTGTTTCTATGGCTGCGTCACTTCCTAATCCTCCCATAGCAATACCTGCGTCGGATAGTGCAATAACAGGGGCATCATTAATTCCATCTCCAGTAAAGGCGATTTTATGGCCTAACTCTTTTAGCCTTTCAACGTGTCTTACTTTATCATCTGGTAGTAAGTCTCCGAATGCTTGGTCAATTTGTAGTTCTTTTGCTACCTTATTTACAATGGAGGTTTTATCTCCACTTAGCATTACAGTGAGAATTCCCATCTCTTTTAGCTTTTGAATTGCCTGGAAAGAGTCAGGTTTTATTTTATCAGCAATAGTAATATATCCTGCGTAATTATCCTCTATAGCAACAATAACAATTGTCTCTACAATTTCATGAATTTCGTTAGGGTAAGCAATAGAAAACTTATCTAGTAATTTTGCGTTTCCTACTAATACTCTTTTACCATTTACATTTCCTTGTAGTCCATGGCCTGCTATTTCAGATATATTTTCTACTTGTAGCTCTTTGTTAGGAAGGTTTTCCTTTACATATTGGGTGATAGCTGATGCGATAGGATGGGTGGAGTGCTGTTCAATTGCCGCAGTATACAAAAGTAGATCTTCCTCAGATACCTCATTAGGTTGTATTTGTTGTACACTAAATACCCCTTGAGTTAATGTTCCTGTCTTATCCATTACTACAGTATCTACCGTTGTCATAACGTCTAGGTAGTTACTCCCTTTAAATAGTACTCCATTTCTTGAAGCTAGTCCTATTCCACCAAAGTATCCTAAGGGTACAGAGATAACTAGTGCACAAGGACAAGAAATTACCAAGAATACAAGTCCTCTATATAACCAGTCATTAAAGACATAATCAACAAAAATAAACTTAGGGATAATTACAATTAGTGCTGCAAGAAGCACAACAATAGGGGTATATATTTTAGCAAATCGAGTTATAAAAAGTTGTGTTTTAGATTTTTTAGATGTTGCATCTTGGATCATGTAAAGGATTTGGGATAGCTTGGTATCTTCAAATTTAGCAGTTACTCGTATTTCACATACCGTATTTAAATTAATCATACCTGCTAAAACACTTTGTCCTTCTTGTTTGGTATCTGGTTTACTTTCTCCGGTTAGAGCTGCAGTATTAAAAGACGAATTTTTAGTAAGTAAAATACCATCTAAAGGTACTTTTTCTCCTACTTTAACACGTATAATTTCTCCTACCCCGATTTGTTTAGGATCGATTTCAATGGCCTTTCCCTCTCGAATAACCGTTGCAATATCGGAGCGAACATCTAATAGGGCTTGAATACTTTTTTTAGCTCTATTGGCTGCAGCTTCCTGAAATAATTCACCTACGTAGTAGAATAACATTACAGCTACACCTTCTGAATATTGGCCTATAGCAAAAGCACCAATGGTAGCGATACTCATAAGGAAGAATTCATTGAAAACCTCTCCATTTAGAATAAAGTTGTAAGCATTCTTTAATACGCCAAAACCTACAATTAAATAAGCTACTAAATACCATGCAAATTGAAATACACCTGTAAAGAAGCTTAGTTGTAGATGCTCCATCACAGCACCGGCGATAATTAAGAGTAAACATACAATAGCAAGTGAAAAATCTTTTAGGGTTAAGCTATGGACTTCTTGGCTATTTAAGTCAATGGTATCATGGTCATGGTTATGTCCTTTGTGGTCTACATTGGAATTTGCATGATTGTGTTTCACATTGTTTTTAGCATTATCTGACTGGCACATAGTATTATTATTTATGTTAATCACTCAAAGTTAAGAAAGTAAATTAGCATTTAATAGTACTTAAGTGTATTTGCAACACTGTTGCAAAGGCTAGTTATTTACATATGTTTTCTTAAATATATAGATTACTGGGAAAGTTCTTAAACACATCCAAACAGCAAAAGCTAGCCAAATACTGTACATCTGAAGTCCGAAATAATCTGCTATAAGTAAAGTAGGTATATACCCTAAGAAAGTTGCCATCATTAGATTATTACGCAAGAATTTGGCATCCCCTAAGCCTTTATAGACACCATCAAAAATATAAGCCAATGCATTAATGGGCTGCATAAGTAAAACAATCCAAAATACAGAGGTGAAGATAATGTTCACTTGTGGGTCACTATTGAAAATTAGGCCTATGTCTTGGTAGAACACTGCGCAGACTGCTACTAGAATAAGGGATATGATGATGGAGTATTTACTAATATCTTTAATCATTTTCCACATAGCTGTAAAATTTCTTTCTCCCAATAAACGTCCTGATATCGCATTTCCTGCACTAGCATAACCGTCGATAAAGAAAGAGAAGAAAAGCCATATGTTCATTAAAATACTTTGTGCAGCTATAAAATCTTTACCATAGCCAGTGGCGTATTTACTGGCCATATAAAGAGTAATATTTAAAGTAGCAGTTCTTAAAATGAAATTAAAGCTCATGATAATTAGTGGCTTTAAGGCAGGATTGAGCTTTTTCCTAACCTTAAGGCTAAAGGGTGTATATTTTAAGAAGTAATATAGGGCCATAGCTAACATAACCCCTTGTGCAATAACACTGGCATAGGCTGCTCCCATAATATGTAAAGCTGGGAAATAGCCTTCTATACCAAAGACAAAAATATAATCTAAAACAATATTTAATACAGCTCCTACCAGGCTACATTTCATAGCCCAAATAGTATTTTGTAAACCTCTAAATACCCCGTATAAAGCGAAAGTGATTAAAGTAAGTGGGAAACCCCATGCTCTAACCAAATAGTATTGTTTTGCATAAGTAAGAATCAAACCAGTTGCTTTGTAGGCAACGAATATTTCGTGTACAAAGTAGGTAGTGATTATAAATAAAAATACACTTAAGATAAAATTAAATAAGATAGCCTGCGGCACTAGAGTTTTTACTGCAAACAATCTTTTTTTACCTAAATGTTGGGATACAGTTGCTGAAATGGAGGTTTTGGTTTGGGCAACAACCCAAATAATAGCCGATAAAAAGGAACCAACAAGACCAACAGCAGCTAAAGCCTCCACTGAGTTATGTTTTAAATTACCAACCATTGCAATGTCGGTAAGAGATAGAATGGATTCAGAAATTCCTGCAAATATAGCTGGTATAGCTAGTTTATTAATGTCTTTAAAACTAATAGATTTGATCATTTTTGCCTTTTTTTAGCTGGGGGCAAAGGTCGGGCAAATAGCACATAAAAGCAAACTGCCCTAAGAAGGGCATTTTCTTAAGGCAGTTTTTTGATTTATGAGAAAAAATTAAAAGCGCATTCCTATACCAAATCCTATTAACATTGGATCTAGCTTCACTTTGGCTGGTATTGCTAATTCGCTACCAGGGGCAGCCGATGCTGGTAATAAATTGGTAGCGTCTACTGTTACGTTTGTTTTTAAGAATAATTTTTTAAAGTCAACGTTAATGAAAAATTTATCGGTAATGTCAATGTCAAAACCTAGTTGGTATCCCCATCCAAATTTATCTTCATATTTTACTTTTTGTGCAACACCATTTTTAACATCTAAGAACATAGTATAGTTAACACCCGCTCCTACGTAAGGTTTAAAGACCTTAGCAAAGGTATGGTGGTATTGGAACATTAATGTTGGAGGTAGTAAAAGTGCACTACCAAGATCTACATTTGCAGAAGACGGTCCTTCAATTGCACTTAAGTTAGAACCTAATGTTTGAACGGAGTGTCTAGATACTCCTAGGATTAATTCGGCTGCAAAATGTTCTGTGAAGAAGTAGGTAAAGTCTAGTTCAGGGATGAAATTGTTATCTGCATCTATTTGACCTCCTATAATACCTATGTCCGCTTTATTATGGGGAAATACCCCAACACCTCTTAATCTCATTTGCCATTTGTAATCTTGCTTTTTAAAGTTTTGAGATTCATGGGCAAATACACCTGTAGTACTTAATAATACTACTGCTAAAAATGAAAGTAGTAATTTCTTCATAGTGTTTAATTTTAAATTTTATTTAAATTTACGAGCTAAACTATGTTAATTAACCTATTTTAACTAAATATTATGTATATATACTTAAAACTACTGAGATAATAGTATTTTTAAATAGAGTTGATTAAAAAGCCGTAAATTTAGTAGAATCAATACTAAAAAAATAAATCATGAATGTAGTAGTTATAGGAGCTTCTTTGAAACCAGAAAGATATTCCAACCAAGCCATTTGTTTACTTAAACAATATCACCATAATGTGTATGCCTATGGACCAAGATCAGGTAGTGTTTGCCAGGTTAATATAGATACAGAATTAAACAAATACAAAGACATCCATACCGTTACAATGTATATTAACCCTAACGCTCAGATGGAACTCTACCAATATATTATTTCCTTACAGCCCAAACGAGTGCTCTTTAATCCAGGAACAGAAAATCCAGAGTTTTATGCTTTACTTAAAGAAAATGGAATCAATTACGAAGAGGGTTGTACTTTAGTTTTGCTCAGAACTAATCAATTTTAAAGGTTTGCTTATAGCAAGTAGTAGTAAAACAGTTAGAAGAGCATTAACAATGATAAGCTCTACATCAAAGGTATAGTTTTGTAATAACCAATAAGAATTAACTTGTATCCACCAAGTTAATAATGGAGTGATCATACAAATGTAAGGTACCCATTTGTCTTTTATACTTCTGTTTTTGAAGAGTATAGCATAAGAGAAGAGGCCCAATAGCGGTCCATATGTATAAGTAGCAATCTTAAAAATCATACTTACAATAGAGGCGTCATTAATTTGGTTGAAAACAATAATAACTATAAACATTAGAAAGCAAAAACCTAGGTGAATTAGTTTTCTTTGGGTGACTAATTTTTTGGTAGGCTCTTTTTCATCCATGGATAAAAAGTCAATACAAAAAGAGGTGGTTAAAGCAGTTAAAGCGGAATCTGTTGTAGCGAAAGTAGCAGCTGTTAAACCTAATAGGAAAATTACAGCTGGTACAATGGCAAAGTACTCAAAGGCAATTAAAGGAAAAAGTAGATCTGTTCGAGGCGCATTGGTAATAGGATCGATGGGTATTTGTATAGAATTAGATGATGCATAAATATATAGTAATGCTCCTACACTTAGAAAAAGTAGATTGATTACTAAGAAGATTGCTGTGAAGCTATACATGTTTTTCTGTGCCAGTTTTATATTAGCACAGCTTAAGTTTTTTTGCATAAGATCCTGATCAAGTCCTACCATGGCTAGGGTTACAAATATTCCTCCTAAAAATTGCTTTAAGAAATGGTATTTACTTGTCCAAAAATCCTCCCAGAAAAATATTTTAGAGTAATTACTTTCTTTAATACTCTCAAAGGCCTGAATTGGATTATACCCCATTTGCTTACAAATAAAGTATATAGTAAAGATAACCGAGGCAACTAAAAAGAAAGTTTGTAGAGTATCAGTTATAATAATGGTTTTTAAGCCTCCCTTATAGGTGTAGGCGTATATTAATAAAAGAGTTAGTAAAACCGTTGCAAAAAAAGGAATGTTATAATGATCAAATACAAACTTTTGCAATACAATTACCACTAGGTATAATCTAAATGACGACCCTATTGTTCTACTTATTAAAAAGATCATAGAGGCGCTTTTATAACTATAAAAGCCTAGTTTGTCTTGAATAAAAGTATAAATGGATATTAGGTTATATTTATAATACAAGGGCAAAAGAACTTTAGCAACCAGTATAAAACCTACTACGTTACCAAGTACAAATTGAAAGTATTTAAACTGTTCACCATTTATGGAGCCCACTTCTCCTGGTACAGAAATAAAAGTCACCCCTGATAATGCAGTACCAATCATCCCAAAGGCTACTAAATACCATTTGGAATTTTTATTAGCAATGAAAAATGCCTTATTTGAGCTATTGTTTTTACTGACTACTTGTGAAATAATTATCAAGATGGAAAAGTAAACCACCATTAGGCAAACAATAGTAAAGGGACTCATAGATAAAGGATTATAGGGTTATTAACCAAATGTAAAATATTAAAATAGTATTACAATTAAAAAGGGTGAAATTTTTATCTTCTTGTTAAACTCTTGGTTTTACCACGGGCTTTGTTTTTAAAAACTCTCGTATTTTAGTATATTTGCACCATGGAATTTCCTTCAAAATTATTAGAAAAAGCAGTAGACGAAATGTCGCAATTACCAGGGATTGGTAAAAGAACTGCGCTTCGATTAATGTTACATTTACTTAAACAACCCAGTGAACAATCCCTTCGGTTAGCTCAGAGTTTGGTTAAAATGCGCACGGATTTAATTTTCTGTGAGAGCTGTCATAACATTTCTGACCAACTAAGGTGTGATATTTGTAATAATGCAAGTAGAGACCACCAAACTATTTGCGTAGTGGAGGACATTAGAGATGTTATGGCTTTAGAAAACACCCAATCCTATAAGGGGGTTTATCATGTATTAGGTGGTAAAATCTCTCCTATTGATGGGATTGGACCAAGTCAACTTAAAATAAGTAGTCTTGTGGATAAAGTAAAACAAGGACAAGTAAAGGAAATCATTTTCGCTTTAAGCTCTACTATGGAAGGGGATACGACGAACTTCTATATTTTTAAACAAATAAAGGACTTTAATATTATTACCAGTACCATAGCAAGAGGTATTTCTGTTGGAGATGAATTACAATATGCTGATGAAGTTACTCTTGGAAGAAGTTTAATTCATAGGGTCCCATTTGAAAGTGCCTTTAAAAACATATAATACTGTCTTTAAAAGATCTTACAATGCCAATATTCATAAGAGTATTGGCATTTTTTTTTAAAAAAAAGTAATAATTATGACTAAATTAATTGTTAGGCGTATCTAATTTTGTATTTTTGTAACTCTAAAGTGAATGATATGACTTTATTAGATTTACATAAAGGACAAAAAGCTACTATTTTAGGGATAAATAAAAGTTGTCCTGTAGAAATTTTTCAGCGATTATTAGATTTGGGATTTGTCCACGGTGCTACTATAATTATTCATAGCATTAGTCCTTTAAATGATCCTATTGCTTATAGTATTTTTAATACTATTATTTCTCTAAGAAAACAGGATGCAAAATACATTGAAATACAAACTAAGAATTAAATTCTTTTCAAAATTTTAAATTATGGCTAAAACAGCCTGTGATATATGTGACTTAAACACTTCCTCCTCTTTAAAAAAAATGGGAGGGGATAATGTGAAAGTAGATTTTACTATTGCCTTAGCAGGAAACCCTAATACGGGAAAAAGTACTGTTTTTAATGCTTTAACTGGTTTAAAGCAACACACGGGGAATTGGCCAGGGAAGACAGTAACTAGTCAAATTGGCCATTTTAAATTCGGGGAAGATTATTTTAGCATAGTAGATTTACCTGGGACGTATTCCTTACTTTCTACCTCTGAAGACGAACAAGTGGCTAGAGATTTTATTTTATTCTCTAAGCCTGATGTAACGATTGTTGTTGTAGATGCTAGTAGATTGGATAGACATTTATCTTTAGCTTTACAAATTAGACAAATCACCTCCAAGGTAGTTGTCTGTGTAAACCTTATGGACGAGGCTAAAAGACATGGTATAGAAATTGACTTAAGAGGACTTTCTAAGGATTTAGGAGTTCCTGTTGTTGCTACTTCTGCTAGGAGTAAAGTAGGGATTACTGAATTACTTCAAGCCATTGAAAGTGTAGCTCACCAAAGAAATCCACAAGTGGCAGGCAATATAAAATTAGTTGAAGGAAAAACTAATGGGCCAATAGATGTTATTGGTAAGCAACTATCAGATCTAGAACCTAATTTACCTAGTGTTTCTTGGATTGCAATGCGTTTGATCCAACAAGATAAAAGTATAGAGCAAGCACTGCTTTCAAAGGAACTTTCCACAACTATAAATCAAGATAATTTAGCTCCAATTTTACAACAAGCTAAGAGGTACCATGAAGATTTAGCAATGGATTTTGCTCAAACATTAGCAGAGGGTATCTTTTCCCAAGTCAGTAAGATTGTTGGTCAAAGGGTAGATTCTCCAGATAGGGCTAGGGCTTTCAAATTTGATAGAGCCATGGATAGTATTGTTACTAGTAAGCGATTTGGTTTTCCAATTATGCTTTTAATTTTAGGAGTGGTGCTTTGGTTAACTATTATTGGATCTAATTATCCATCTAGCGCCCTTTCTTTCTTATTGGTGGATAAAGGATATTTTTGGTTAAAACACTTTGGAGAATTCTTACATTTACCTTGGTGGCTAAGCGGTATTCTTATTGATGGAATTTATTTATGCACTGCTTGGGTGACAGCAGTTATGTTACCACCTATGGCTATATTCTTTCCTTTATTTACTTTATTAGAGGATTTTGGGTATTTACCAAGGGTAGCATTTAACTTAGATCGTTTATTTAAAGGTTCAGGTGCCCATGGAAAACAAGCTCTAACTATGAGTATGGGATTTGGATGTAATGCAGCAGGTGTGGTGTCAACTCGTATTATAAATTCCCCTAGGGAAAAATTGATCGCTATTATCACCAATAATTTTTCGTTGTGTAATGGTAGGTGGCCTACGCAAATTTTAATGGCTACTATTTTTATAGGGGCTTTAGTTCCTACTTATCTAAGGGGAGTAATCTCCACTTTTGCCGTGGTAGGTGTAGTAGTGTTGGGGATTTGTTTTACTTTTTTTAGTTCTTGGCTATTATCTAGAACACTATTAAAAGGGGAAGCTTCCTTTTTTACTTTAGAATTACCACCTTATCGTCCACCATTGTTTTTACAAACCATTTATACTTCCTTAATTGACCGTACCCTAATTGTTTTAGGTAGAGCACTTTTATTTGCTGCTCCAGCTGGTGCAATTATTTGGCTAATATCCAATGTGAGTATTGAGGGACAAAGTATTGCTTTACATACTATTTTTGCCTTAGAGCCAGTTGGTCTGTTACTTGGATTAAATGGAGTAATTCTATTAGCTTATATTGTTGCAATACCTGCCAACGAAATCGTAATTCCAACTATATTAATGCTAACAGCGATGGTATTAGGGGATAGTGTGGTTTCTCACCAAGCTGGTGTAATGTTCGAAACAGGGGATTCAGAAATTGCTAGTATTTTACAATTAGCAGGATGGACTACTTTAACTGGAGTGAATTTGATGCTTTTTAGTTTATTGCACAATCCATGTAGTACAACCATTTATACCATCTATAAAGAAACAAATAGTATCAAATGGACTTTTGTAGCTTCTGTTCTACCTATAGTTTTTGGGGTTATACTATGTTTGATAACAACTCAAATATGGCATTTGTTTTAAATTTATAAAAAAAAAGAGGTCTACAAGACCTCTTTTTTTTATGGAATAATTATTTTATGTCCTAGAAACTTTGGTTTTTTTCCAAAGAATTGATCAAGTAGTACCTTTACTTTAGCCAGCTTCTCTCGAAGTATGGTCTTATAGCCAAAGGAAGAGTTAACATCTTTAGCGTTATAGCCAATTGCATTTAGGCCTAAGTACTTTGCGATATATACTGCTCGTTGATTGTGAAACGCTTGACTAATAATAGTAAAAGAGTTTTGATCAAAAATAGCATTAGTACGATATACCGAGTCTAGGGTACGGAAACCTGCATAATCTAAAAATATATTTTCTTGAGGCACCCCTAGAGCTACTAAATCATTTTTCATATCCAAAGGTTCGTTATAATTGGAAACACTATTATCTCCGCTTACAAGGATGTATTGAATTTTCTGGTGCTTAAAAAGTTCATAAGCCGCTACTATTCGTTTAGTAAAATAAGGATTGTCCATACCATTGGATAGTTTTTTAGACGTACCTAATACAAGGCCTACCTTATTAGATGGGATTTTATCTATATCATCGTAGATATAGTCAAAGGCATTATATGTGACGTAAAAATTTGCCAACCAAATACTAAGAAAAAGGACAGTAAAGCTTATAATTAAAAAGCGTAGGGTCTGAAAAATTCTCTTTTTTATATGTTTGCTGCATTTCATTACTATAAAGAATACTTTTTATTATTTTTAAACAGGCTTCTTAATACCAACGCTTTTTATTCTTTTTAGCGTTGCTTGATTTTCTAGATTTATTTTTACTAGTTGTTTGTTCCGCAGCCCCTTGTGTATTTTTAGTTTGTTTTTCCTGTTTTGGTTTTTCGACAAAAGGGTGATCTAAAATTTGTTTTGGCTGTGATCTTGTAAATTTTACAATATCTTGCCAATACATCTTTTCCGAATTATCACAAAAAGAGATAGCTAAACCTTCTTGGTTTGCTCTACCTGTCCTACCTATACGGTGTACAAAGGTTTCTGGTATATTAGGTAAATCAAAATTAATTACAATAGGTAAATTATCAATATCAATTCCCCTAGCGGCTATATCAGTGGCAATAAGAACTGGAATTTTCTTTTCCTTAAATAAATCCAATGCCTCTTGACGTGCACTTTGGGATTTATCTCCATGGAAGCTTACTGCTTGTACTCCTTGTTTTTCTAAATAAGTAACAAGTAAATCAGCCCCTTGCTTTGTTCTTGTAAATACAAGTACATCCTTTAATTTTTGGTTTCTAATTAAGTGATATAATAACTTCTTCTTATTAGATTTTGCTGTAAAATAAACCTGTTGTTTTACTGTTTTTGCCAAAGAAGATATTGGATCTACGCTTACATATTCTGGTTTTTGTAAAAACTCATGAGCTAATTCACGCACCTGTAATGGCATAGTAGCCGAGAACAGTAAAGTTTGTCGGTTAGAAGGAGTCAATGCGATGATTTTTTTCACATCGTCAATAAATCCCATATCTAACATTAAATCTGCCTCATCTAAAACTAAAAAGTGAAGGTGATCTAAATTTAAGTGTTTCTGTTTGTATAAATCTAATAATCTTCCGGGTGTACCAATGATAATATCTGCTCCTTTTTGAAGTTGTTCAATTTGAGGCTTTATACTCATCCCACCATAAAGTAAAATAGAAGTGATATTGGTGTATTTTGCGTACTTTTCGAAGTTATCACCAATTTGCTGAGCTAGCTCTCTAGTTGGTGTTACAATCAAAACTTTGGCGTTTTTGGATCTTTTTGTATTGCCAATTTTATGAAGATAGTGTATAATAGGCATAGCAAATGCAGCTGTCTTCCCTGTACCTGTTTGTGCACAAGCTATAACATCTTTTTCCTGTAAAATAAGGGGAATAGCTTTTTGCTGTATAGCAGTAGGCTCTTTATATCCCAGCTCAGTAACAGCTTTTAAGATGTTCTTGTTTAATTGTAAGTCTTCGAAATTCATATTATCTTCTATTTTAGTACAAAGGTAGGTCTTTTTGAACAAAACAGGTATAGTAAAGCCTCGGTTTAAAAAAAAACCACTCTTTTCAGGGAGTGGTTTTATTGGTATAATCTATTCGTTGTCTAATAATATTTCAAGCATAACACTAGCGGCCTCACTGATTTTAGTTCCTGGGCCAAATACTGCTACTGCGCCTGCATCAAATAAAAACTGGTAATCTTGGGCTGGGATAACTCCACCAACAACTACCATAATGTCTTCTCTACCATATTTCTTTAATTCTTCAATTACCTGAGGAACTAAAGTTTTATGACCTGCAGCTAAAGAAGAAACTCCAAGAGCGTGTACATCATTTTCAATGGCTTGTTTTGCTGCTTCACTTGGGGTTTGAAATAAAGGACCTATGTCCACATCAAATCCTACATCTGCATATCCTGTTGCTACAACTTTAGCTCCACGGTCATGACCGTCTTGCCCCATTTTTGCAATCATAATGCGAGGTCTTCTTCCTTCTTTTTGAGCAAATTCATTTGCTAAACGACAAGCTTTTTCGAAGCTTTTATCTTGTTTTATTTCTTTGCTATACACTCCAGAGATAGATTGGATTTGTGCTTTAAAACGGCCAAACTCTGCTTGTAGCGCATCACTAATCTCCCCTAAGGTAGCTCTGTGTTGTGCTGCAACTACAGCTAGTTCTAAAAGGTTTCCTTGTCCCGTTTTTGCACAAAGGGTTAATGCTTGTAGAGCTAAAGATACTGCTTTATTATCTCTTGTAGCTTTTATTTGCTCAATAGATTTAATTTGCTGGTCTCTTACTGTTTGATTATCTACCTCTAAAATATGGAGTGGATCTTCTTTTTCTAAACGGTATTTATTTACTCCAACAATAGTATCTTGACCGCTGTCAATTCTTGCTTGTTTTCTAGCAGCAGCTTCTTCGATACGCAATTTTGGTATTCCAGCCTCAATTGCTTTTGTCATACCTCCTAGATTTTCTACCTCTTGGATTAAATCCCAAGCTTTTCGGGCAATGTCCTGAGTTAGGGATTCTACATAGTAGCTACCTGCCCAAGGATCTACTGTTTTACAAATTTTTGTTTCTTCTTGTAAATAGATTTGAGTATTACGTGCGATTCTTGCTGAGAAGTCTGTTGGTAAAGCAATTGCCTCATCTAAGGCATTAGTATGTAAAGACTGGGTTCCTCCAAATGCTGCAGCACATGCTTCGATAGCAGTTCTAGCAACATTATTAAAAGGATCTTGTTCGGTTAAACTCCATCCTGAAGTTTGACAGTGGGTACGAAGTGCTAGGGATTTAGCATTCTTTGGCTGGAATTGTTTTAAAAGTTTAGCCCAAAGCATTCTAGCAGCTCTTAATTTGGCAACTTCCATAAAATGGTTCATTCCAATAGCCCAGAAAAAGGAAAGTCTAGGAGCGAAATCATCGATTTTCATTCCTGCATTTAATCCTGTTCTAATGTATTCTAAACCATCAGCTAAGGTGTAAGCCAATTCTAAGTCTGCTGTTGCACCTGCTTCTTGCATATGGTAACCACTTATGGAAATAGAATTGAACTTAGGCATTTTCTCACTGGTATAAGAGAAAATGTCCGCTATGATTTTCATAGAAGGAGTAGGGGGATAGATATAGGTATTTCTAACCATAAACTCCTTTAAAATATCGTTTTGTATAGTTCCTGATAGGTCTTTTATATCCACACCTTGTTCCATTGCAGCTACAATATAAAAAGCCATAATAGGTAAAACAGCTCCATTCATTGTCATAGATACAGACATTTGATCTAATGGTATTTGATCAAATAATACTTTCATATCCTCAACACTATCGATAGCTACACCTGCTTTTCCAACATCACCAACCACACGTGGGTGATCCGAGTCATAGCCTCGGTGAGTAGCTAGGTCAAAGGCTACAGATAATCCTTTTTGTCCAGCAGCTAAATTACGTCTGTAAAAAGCATTACTTTCTGTTGCAGTGGAAAACCCAGCATATTGACGAATAGTCCAAGGACGTATTACATACATAGTGGAATAAGGTCCTCTAAGATTAGGAGCTATTCCTGCTGCAAAACCTATATGTTCGACATTTTCAATATCCTCTTTAGTATAGGTTGGTTTAATATCAATTCCTTCTGCAGTTGTAAAAACACTTTGTTCTTTATTTTGTACACCCTCTAAAGGAGGTATAGCTAAATTTTGTAAGTCTTTTCTTTTCATCTCCTAACTGTTTTTATTTTTCTCTAGCTCTAATCTATCCTTCTCATATTGTTGAGCTAAGCGCTTTTCAATAATTGGAATAATTAGGGTTTTTCTAGGATTTTGTTTAACAAAAGGATATAACTCTAAGTCATCACTCATAAAATCATTGGCATTCGGATATTTATTACTACCTAATAAAACCTCTTTGCCTTGTTCAAATAACTCTTGCTCTTTATTGGCATTTTGAGTTATTTCCTTTTGGATAACCCCTTGAATAAGCAAAGTGATTAATCCATCATTTCTTTCCATTTTTTTAAAGTGATCTAATGCTTTTTGCGCAATTTGAGCAGTAAGGTATTCTATATAATAGGCACCTTCACAAGGATTGTTTACGGCATTAAAATAACTTTCTTGTTTTAGAATTAAAAGCTGATTGCGAGCAATTCTATCGGAAAATTCATTTTCTTTATGATAAATAGCATCATAGGCAAGGTTGCTAACATAATCAGCACCTCCTAAGATTGCACTCATAGATTCTGTAGTTGTTCGAAGTAAGTTAACATTATAATCGTATAATGTTTTGTTACGCTTACTTGGAATAGCCATAATTTTAAAATCAATGGCACTATTGAATTCTTTACCCACTATATCTAAAAGCATTCTTAAAGCTCTTAGTTTAGCGATTTCAAAAAAGTAATTCGATCCTACGCTTACTTGAATAAAAATAGTAGAGCTATAGGATTTTACGCGGTGTAAATATTCGCTTACTTGGGCTAAGGCATAACTAACTTGTTGTACAATATTAGCTCCTGCATTTTGATGTAAAGAAGTATTTACTCCTATGTAAATATTATCATTAGAAGCAATAGCTTCATTTAGTTGTTCGAAATCATTAGTTAAATTAGAAAACCAGTTACCTTGCTCTTGTAATTGCTTTAAAGGATCTAAGATAATCTGGATATCATAGTTTTTTTGCTTAGCGAACTGGGATAAATCTTTTATGTAATCTAACTCTAAGAAATTAAAGTTAAATAAGTACTTAGCCTCTTTAGGTAAATGCTCTAAAAGGGTTTTAGCCTCTATTTGAGCATTATCAATAGTAAAATGTACTATTTCTGCACCTTTTTCAAGTACTTGTTGCGTTTTTTCAATAGTTTTAGATACATCAAAAACATAAATTTGCTGTACAATAGCAAATTCTGTGCTTTGAGTTGGTATTGGAAGTGGATTATTATCTACATCATTTTGGTAAAAAGGGCGAACCTTAATATCCTCTAGGGATTCCCAAACTAAGGTTTGGTTGTATTCGGCTCCTTTTAAATCAAATTGAATAAGGTTTTTCCACTCCTTTGAAGATACCTTAGGGAAATCTTCAAAAAGTTCATTATTCATAGTTTTTTGGTTGTTGGGTTATTTTTGGGGTAATGAGTCAAATTCAATGATGAATATATCTTCATTATCTCTTTTCATATAATATTTTTCTCTAGCATATTTTTCCGTTGCATCTCCACTTCTAAGGCCTTTAATAGCTTGCTTGTCTTTTCGAATTTCATTTTCGAAATAAGCTTTATTGCCCTGTAATTTTTTAATTTCCTTGTCGATATGTCTATGCTCTAGTAAAGAATAAGTATCAAAGATTAGTATCCATAGTAAGAACAAAAACAGCGATAAAATCCACAATAGGGTCCATCTGTTTTTTAAAAAACTAAACTTATTTGAAATACCGTTGTTCTGCATCTATTTTTTGTACAAAAGGATTAACTTATTTTTTCATTGATTACAGTTCGAACTACATCAATTGCTACAGTGTTATAAGTGTCATAAGGAATAATAATATCAGCGTAGGCTTTTGATGGTTCAATGAATTGTTCATGCATTGGTTTTAAAGTGTTTTGGTAACGATCTAAAACCTCTGTCATATCTCTTCCTCTTTCGGCTATATCTCTTTTTAATCGACGAATTAGTCTTTCATCTGAGTCCGCATGTACAAAGATTTTAATATCACACATATCTCTTAACATTGGATTTGTAAGTATTAAAATACCCTCTACAATCATCACTTTTCTAGGATGAGTTAATACATAATCTTGTGTTCTATTATGCTTAACAAAAGAATAAACAGGCTGGTTAACACTATTGCCTTGTTTTAACTCTTGTAGATGTTGCACAAGAAGATCGAAATCAATTGATCTTGGATGGTCAAAATTAATTAATTGTCTTTCTTCCAAAGATAAGTTATCCGTTGCTTTATAGTAAGAGTCTTGAGATATAATTCCTACTTCAGTATGGGGTAACTCTGTCATTATTTGATGAACTACGGTAGTTTTACCACTACCAGTTCCTCCTGCGATTCCGATAATTAGCATATAGTATTTTATTTTTAGCAAAAATAAAGATTAATCTAGCATTGCTTGTTTTTTTTTTCTTAAAATACTCGTTAAACTCTACTTACTAAAGTATTTATCAAGTGGTTTTAAGCAAATCTTGCAATTCTATTTTAATTAAGCAAGATAAAGATTATTTTTTGTTGTGTTCTAATAAATATACAGGCTAAGCAAAATTGTTTGATATTGTTTTTTAATACACCTCTTGTACTTCCTAGCCCATTACAAGTTAGAGGATATATCCCTTTTTACTGGATTACTACCAGGAGTTAAATAATGGGATAGAGGGATTATATAGTAAGGCAAAGAGTCCTTACTACTATTCTTATCAAAAGATGGATTATCACAGGTTCTTAAAAGCGATGAATTCCGGAAATGACTTTAAATAGCAGTAGCCATAAAAGGGGTAGGTATAATAGTTGTTTGTTTTCTGAACAAAGTACCTCGCTTACTTATTAAGGGCTAAGTTGTGTGTGACTATTTTAGTGTAATCTTCCTGTATACAAGGAGTAAAGGGATTCACTGCTTGTGCAAGCCAGCCAATGTTTTGATTAGAAGTACAACTTATGACTTAGGCTTTTAAGATTATATTTTGAGTGTCTTGTGCATATTTTGTTTGTAACCCTGTAGTTGTTATATATCCATCAGAGGCGTATGACCTTAAATAGAGAATTCCACCTATAGTAACTATTTTAGTTTCTATGTAATTCTTATCTTCTAGATTATATTTTCTGGTATGTTCGACAAACATAGTGTTTAACTGTTTAGGGGTGCGTAACAATTTTGCATTAAGAGTAAAGTCCTTATTTAAATCTTTCGTGTCACTAAACCTAAACATGTTATTTCAAGTTCTACAAAGGAATTGTCAGTAGGTAAGTTCTTTTTTAGCACAGTATCTCTTACAAAGGTGTAGCTAAAACAAAAAGATAACAACATCAGAAGTGTAAACCCTTTTCTCATAAGAAGGAATGCTAAAAGTTGTTACCTACAGATAATATATTTTTTGGTAAAGAAATAATTATAAATCAGTTATTTTTATTCTTCTGTTTTTCTTGTTTGAATTAAAGCTACAATTGCTAGGTGAAAAGGGCAAAGTAGTCTTCTTTATTGTTCTACTAGGAGAAGTGCTTTACCTAAAGTTAATTAGTTGTTTTGAATAAGACTAAATAATTATAATTCCTTATATTTGTCTTTCATGACCATAAAGTAAGTAGTAATGAAAGCAAATACTAGTAGAAAGATATTCACTTTAGTGAACAGACAATATATCACTCCTCATTATATTCGATTAACCTTAACCCATCCAGAGGTAGATCAATTTAAAGAAACAACTATAGGAGTCAACAACAAAATATTTTTAGCTCCAAAAGGATGCTCCACTATAGAGTTTGGCCAGATGGATCCACAGACTAAAAAAGTAGTACACCAAGATCCTTCCAAAGCAGCTATCATGAGAACTTATACTCATAGAGGGATCGACTTGGATAAAAAAGAGATTATAATTGACTTTGTTGCTCATGGTAGTGATTCACCAGCTTCTGATTTTGCTATCAATGCTCCAATTGGTGCACCTTTAGGTGTAGCTATGGGGGTAGTAAAGAAAGAATTATATCCACAAGCAAAGTGGTATGTGCTGGCAGGTGATGCAACTGCCATTCCAGTTTTAGGGGCGATTTTAGAGAGTTTACCATCTAATGTGCAAGCAGATGTTATCCTTGAGGTAGAATCTTTAGAGGATATACAGACTTTAAATTACCAATGTCAAGCAGAAGTTACTTGGCTTATTAATCCTACACCAGGGGTAAATACCCAATTAATCCAAAAAGTGAAGGATATTGTTGACAATAAAAATCATCAAGAAAGTAAATTTGGCTATTTAGCTAGTGAAATGCAAAGTATAAAAGCTCTAAGGCATTATTTTAGAAAAGAAAAGGGTTGGTCATCAAATGAGCTTTACGCATACTCTTATTGGAAATATGGTAACGCCGAAACAGATTCTGTTTTACAACGAAGAGAAGAAAAAAATTCTATAGAATAGATTTTTCACCGATTATTATTTGTAAAAGTGTCGTTATAAAAGGTCGCTTTAGTACTTAAATATTTTAAGTATTTAGGAAAATTGGCCAAAATGGCTTTTGGTGTTTTGCTAAAAAACTGAAGTATCTTTGCTTTTATTTTGTCGAAAATCAATATTAATGGGAGTAATTGTAACAATTATACAATGGCTTGTGATTTTTGAAAATAATTTATTTTAAGAAAAGGTTTGTTTTTTAAAATAAGTAGCTATATTTGTAATCAATAATAATAAGAAAAAAACAATCATGTTTGTATCTATAATGAAGAAGGGGAAGAAGGTGAACTTACGTCAAATGTCGTGAGCAGTTTCTCTATAGATATACGAAAAATATAGTAAGGGACTTGTCATCACGACAGGTCCCTTTTTTATTACACTACTTTTTTATATAGACGCAGGAATGGTTGTAAATAAAAATTAAAAAGAAAAAATAATCAATTAATTAATTTATGAAAGTTTTAAAATTTGGAGGAACCTCCGTAGGAACCCCACAACGCATGGAGCAATTGTTAACTATTATCGAGTCGCAGCCAAGTGATGCACACTTAGTAGTATTATCCGCTGTTTCTGGAACAACGAATGCTTTGGAAGAAATTGCTCAGTTGTATTTAAATCAGCAAAAAAAACAAGCTCACCAAGCTATTGATGTTTTATATGAGAAATATAAGACTTTCATAAAGGAATTATTTACTACAGAAAATGCCTTAGAGCACGGTCAAGCTATAATTGATAAGCATTTTAACCTATTGTATGAATTAGGTAACGATATCTTTACTAAAATAGAGCAAAGAATTACCTTAGCTCAAGGAGAGTTACTTTCTACTACTTTATTTCATTGCCATTTGCAAGAAAAAAATGTAAAGTCTGTTTTATTACCGGCTTTAGACTTTATGAGAATGGATCAGGAAAACGAGCCAGATGTAGATTTTATACAAACTAATGCAAAACTAACTTTGGATAAATACCCACAAGACACTCTTTTTATCACACAAGGATACATTTGTAGAAATGCTTTTGGGGAGGTAGATAACCTGCGTAGAGGAGGATCGGATTATACTGCTTCTTTATTAGGAGCTGTTTTACAAGCAGAGGAAATCCAAATCTGGACGGATATTGATGGATTCCATAATAATGATCCTAGATTTGTTCAAAATACAAAACCATTATCTCATTTGAGTTTTGATGAAGCAGCGGAGTTGGCTTATTTTGGAGCTAAAATCTTACATCCTCAAAGTGTTTTCCCAGCTAAAAGGTTCAATGTTCCAGTACGACTATTAGATACTATGGAGCTTACTGCAAAAGGAACCTTGATTTCTTCTCAAAGTCAAAGTGAGGATCAAATCGTTGCTATTGCTGCTAAAGATGGTATTACTGCTATTCGAATTAACTCTTCACGAATGTTACTGGCATACGGATTTTTAAGAAGAGTATTCGAAGTTTTTGAACGTTATAAAACACCTATTGATATGATTACTACCTCTGAGGTGGCTGTATCTTTAACTATTGATGATACAACTAACTTAGATAAAATAATCAAAGAATTAGAGAATTTTGGGACTGTAGAATTAGATCATGACCAATCTATTGTATGTATTGTTGGGGATTTCAGAAGAAATACACATGGACACGCTACAATAGTTTCTGAGGCAGTGAAACACATTCCAATTCGTATGATCTCTTATGGAGGTAGCGAACACAACATTTCTATCTTAGTACCTACTACTTATAAAGTAGAAGCTTTAAGATCTTTACACAACCGTTTATTTTAAAAAAATGAAAAATAATTTCGATAATTTACAAAACCATTCTACTCCTTTCTACTATTATGATTTGCCTTTATTAAGACAAACAGTAAAAGAGGTAAAAAACCAAGCCGATAAATATAACTACCATGTTCATTATGCGGTTAAGGCCAATAATAATCCTGTTATTTTACAAACTATTGCTTCTTTTGGTTTAGGGGCAGATTGCGTTAGTGGTAAAGAAATTGAATTAGCCATTGAAAATGGCTTTAAAGCCGATGAGGTTGTATTTGCTGGAGTTGGTAAAACAGATAAAGAAATTACTACTGCTTTAAATAAAAATATTTTAGCCTTTAACGTAGAATCCGTTGCTGAATTAAAGGTAATTGGAGAAATTGCAAGTAAATTGGGGGTTAAGGCAAATATAGCTTTGCGTATTAATCCTAACGTAGATGCTAAAACTCACCATTATATTACCACTGGGTTAGACGAAAATAAATTTGGGATTATGGCCCATGAACTAGATAATTGTTTAGATATTTTCACTAATAATTCGCAAAGTTTAAATTTTGTGGGATTACATTTTCACGTGGGATCTCAGATAACGGATTTAGATGTGTTTAGAAATTTATGTGTAAAAGTAAACCAGTGGAATGCCTTTTTTATCGATAAAGGAATTACAGTACCTATTTTAAATTTAGGAGGAGGATTAGGTATTAATTATGCAGAACCGGATAAAGAGCCAATTGTAGACTTTTCTTCTTTCTTTGGTTTATTTAATGAGTTCTTGGAGATAGAGAAAACACAAGAGGTACACTTTGAATTAGGACGTTGTATTGTTGGGAATTGTGGAAGTCTTATCTCACGAGTACTTTATATTAAAAATGGAGTAAATAAGAATTTCGCTATTTTAGATGCAGGTATGACAGAGCTTTTACGACCTGCTTTATACCAAGCTGTACATAAAGTAGAGAAAATAACTAATAGTTTAGACACCAAGGAGCAAGAACTAGTTCGTTATGATGTAGTTGGACCAATTTGCGAGAGTAGTGATTGTTTTGGTAAGGATATCGCTTTGCCTTTATTACACAGAGGTGATATGCTTGCTATTCGTTCAGCTGGAGCCTACGGAGAGGTAATGTCTTCTCGTTATAACCTAAGAGAGGAATTAAATTTTGTTTTTAAAGATTAAATAACCCCTAGGTAAGACAGAATTTAAAATAGTTTACTATTTTTACAGTAGCTAGTTCAACAATGGTACTAGATGTTGAAAAATAAAAAGATATAAAATGAAATTAGGAGACATTGATATTGCTGGAGAAATAATTGATTTAAATTTCCAATTACTAAGAACACAGATTCTTTTAGAAGAAGTTTTAAAACACAATGCAGATACATTGAAATTACCTTCTCAAGAAGCAATGGCAGAAATTAATGAATTCGCTCTAAAGTCGATTCAAAAGAAATTTCCAAATATGAATATTGCTCGTAAAGATGATCAAATTCAAAGTGAGCCTTCTACGGATGTAAACTAAAAAATAAAACGCCAAATAGATTATCTATTTGGCGTTTTATTTTATTTAAATGCAGTAATCTGCGCTCCATTCTTGTTGACCTCTATTTAAGCGGCATTGGTAACTTTCTCTTATTTTAGTAACCTTAAAGGTGTTGTCCTTCGACTTTACAAGTTCCATGATAATTCTTTTTGCACGAATAGCTGGGTGATTAACTTGATCTTCTAATAAAGAGATAGTAATGTTCTCAGGATCTAAGTTTATCTTTTTCCTTAGTACATATAAATACTCACTATTTGGAGTCTTGTCCTCTGGAGAATACTCTTGCATGATCTGAGCTTCCGAAATCAAGTTTTTCTCCTTGATTGCTTTATTCAAAGTAGCTATGCGATTAGAGCCAATTACTCTAAACTCTTTATCTTCTGCTGTTTGGTCAGTATCTAAGATAACATGATAATCTAACTTATTGTCATTTTTAGTACCGCATGAACTTACAAAGCAGCCTAGGACAAAAATAATTACCACTAAAATATTTTTCATAAATTAAAAAGTTATGTACTTGTTGCCAAAGGTACGAAAAGGGAATGTTGGTTTTTTAGTTAAATAGTGAAATTATTATTAAATCATAGTTAATTATATTTCGTAATTTAACGTGTAACAGGGTTTTGAGTATTAAATACCAATTTCTACTTGCATGCGTAAATACCAATTGTTTTTGGAAGGAGATGCAATATAGTCTAGTTTATCATAGGTAAGTTCTGCCTGTATTTTAAAGGCATGCTCCCAAATATATTTAGATACCCCAATGGTATATTCTGTAGTGTTTGGCAAGTTAAAATTATCTCTTAATACACTTTTCATATTTTGAGTAGAAACTCTTCCTATTAATGAATAGTGACTAGGGAACATATAACTTAATTCATAGTCTAATCCATGTCCTGCAAAAACATAGTTATAACTAGTAGTCCCATCTTGGTTAACGATAGAAGAAATAGGATCACTTAATTCTCTATTCATATATGCAACCATTGCCGCCCATCCATTATACTTTAAGATAGCATCGGATAAAACAGCCGTATAATTTTTAGGTGTGAACAAAGGGCTTCCTAGTTGTCCTTGGTTAAGATGAGATTGACTTGCGTAAGAAAACGTAGTCCCTAGCATTAATTTAGGGGTTATTTCTCTGGCTAAATCTCCCTCAAAAAAGGCTCCGTTCTTAGAGAAAGCTCCTAATGGATATAATTCTCCACGACCTGTTAAGGTATAACTGCTGGTTTTTTGTTTAGCAACAAAGTTTCTTCCTCTACCTGTACTTATGGCAGTTTTAATGGCATAACCAAATTTGTCCTTAGGTGTTCTTACATAATATGCTTGTAGACCAAAATCACGGTCTAAATTAAATTTAGAATTATTAATCGAACGATCCGTTAATTCCAAAGCTCCAGAAGAGTTGGTTCTTTGTCTGTTTCCTGGTAGTTTTGTTTGTCCAAAAATAATACTCCAGTAATTATTCGGCTTATAAGTAACAGCTGCATCACGGATAATATTAGGGTGTTGTCCAATTGTTGGGGTTCCCATATCACCAGGAGCAAAGGATAATTGAATAGCATATAGGAATTTTGGACTTCCAACATAACCATCAAATCGTAATCTTAATCTTTTAATCTGCGCATCATATTGTGCCTTTTCATCTTGATTAAAATAGCCAGTTACTCTATTTTGCATTCTAAAGCGAATGTTTAATTTAAAGATACTATCTTTTGATGTAATACCTAAACCACTACCATAGCTATAATACGGTAAATCTTCTAAATGAGTGTCTGAGATGTGATTAAAGAAAGAGTTTGTAGTCTTTTTTTGCTCATCTAGTTCTTGGGCTTGAAGTTCCATTTGCTTTTTTTGATCTTCAAATTGCTTTTGTAACTCGGTAACTTGTTTGGATAATTCCTGTAATTTGGCTTGCTGCTCTTGTAAAGAGGGCTTTTCTTGAGCAAATACTACCGTAGTGGCTAGTAGTATTAATGCCGTGTAAATATTTTTCATATAAATTAAATGTGTTGCATTGCAAAAATAGCATTAGTTTTGCAAAAAGCTATGAAGCGGCGTTTTATTTTAAAGCAAATTTATTGTCTTTTTATTGCAGTCATTTATAAAAAACACACACATGAAATATATAGGTTATCATTTTTCAATCCAACCAAAGGAATTAGGTAGTGAAATATTATTGGCAGAACTAGGCCAAACTGCCTTTGAAAGTTTTCAAGAAACTAGTATAGGATTAAGTGCTTATGTACAAGAGAGTTTGTGGACAAGTGATATCCTAGAGGGTATTTACATTTTAGACAATCCAGAGTTTTCTATTTCATGGGTAAAAGAAGATATTGCTCAAGTAAATTGGAATGCGGAATGGGAAAAGAACTTTGAACCAATTGATGTAGATTCTATTTGTTATGTGAGAGCTCCATTTCACGCCCCAAATAATAGTAAATACGATGTAGTTATCGAGCCAAAAATGAGTTTTGGAACAGGACACCATGAAACTACTTTTATGATGATTCGTCAGATTTTGAAAAATCCGATGCAAGATAAAGTGGTATTAGATATGGGATGTGGGACATCTATTCTGGGAATCTTAGCTAGTATGACAGGAGCAAAGAGTGTAGATGCTATTGATATTGATCCGTGGTGCTGTGAGAATTCTATCGAAAACGCACAACGCAACGGATGTAGTAATATCTTTGTAGCAGAGGGAGATGCTTCTATTTTAAGTAAGACACCAAAATACGATGCTATATTGGCCAACATTAATAGAAATATCTTATTAAACGATATGCATACTTATGTAGATTGTTTAAAGCAAAATGGAGAAATCTATTTTAGTGGATTCTATACCCAAGACATAGAAAGTATTGATCAATGTGCTAAAAATTTAGGACTTGTTTTACAAGACCAATTAGAAAGAAATAATTGGGTATCTTTGAAGTACATTAAACAGTAATAGAAAATTAATACAAATGAGTACACAGGAGCAAATCCAGTCGGATATACAGGTAGAGGAATTATTATCTGGTCAAAGTGAAATAATTCTTCACAATGATGATGTAAATACTTTTGATCATGTGATTGAGACTTTGATAAGGGTATGTGATCACACCCCAGAGCAAGCTGAGCAATGTGCTGTCTTAGTTCATTACAAAGGAAAGTGCACAGTTAAAACAGGAGAGTTTTCTGTTTTAAAACCTCAATGCCTACAACTCTTGGATGCTGGTTTAAGTGCAGAAATTCAATAATTCAATAATAACCAGGTCAACGCCTAGAAGTTATTATACCATATAGAGCCAATTCTTTTAAAGGATTGGCTTTTTTTGTCTTTTGTATTTTTTTATGTTAGCGGATAAGGGATTAAAATAGTATTTTTATCAGAAAAATAATCTTATGAGAAACGTGCTATATGTTTTAAGTGTTTTTGTCTTCAGCTTTTTTATGCAGTCTTGTCAATTAAAAGAGGAGATAAAAGTTAATAAAAAAGGAGAAATCGATTATACTTATTTAGTAGACTTTAGTGCTATGGTGGATATGATGGGACAAAGTGCGGTAGAGAAAATGGTCAGTGAAAGTAAAGATTTTTTTAATCAACCACCAGTTTCATTAGAACAAGTGTTAGCCTCTAAGGGGGCCGATGAAAAATCCAAAGAACAATTAGATAGTATTTATAAAGTACATCCTAACTTAAAACAATTGGCCAAAAAAGTAAAAATGAGTGCGGTAATGCAGGAAAATACCGGACAAATTTATTTTACTTTTAAAAGCGATAATTATAAACAACTTAACGAAGATATAAGGGATTTACAACAAATTTTTCAGGCTGATAATTCTGGGAATTCCCAAGGATCAGCTAATGATCAAATGTGGGTAACCACAGCAAGTGAGTACTTTTATAACCAAAAGAAATTTACTAGAAAGTTACCTACCCAGGCCGATCAGCAATTGAGTCAAGAGCTTTCTACAATGGGAAATATCAATATGATGGAATACCAGATAAAGATGAGTTTTGATCAAGTCATAAAAAGTGTTTCCTATCCTGAGGCAAGAATTAGCTCTGATGGAAAGAGTTTTACCCATATTTTTTCTTTACAACAAGTCTTTGAAAATCCGAAAGTGTTGGAATTTGAAGTAGAGTTTAAGTAAACTAAACTAAAATAAATAAGAGATAAAAAAACCGATGTAAGAATATATCGGTTTTTTTATTTAGGTTTCTTATAGTTTAACCATATTGCTTGAAAGAGCTTCTATGAATTTACTAATTGGACCTTTTACCATCATAGCCATCATGGGATTAAAGCTACCTTCAAAATCCAATTGAATCTCACAATTATTATCGTCTAATGCATGGATATTACCAGTTAAAGTAAAGGGAAGTTTATCACTAGCTGCTCCAAGAACTACTTGAGAAAAAGGAGTCTGTGATTTTTTCTTTAATTTAATTTCAGGCATACCTTTTAAAGCAAAAATAAAGGAATCATCCGATGTAACTTCAAATTTAGCGATAGACTCAGGCATTAAAGTTTCAAAGTTTTTAATGTCGTTTAAAGCATTGAAAATCTGCTCAGCTGATTTACCTACTTTTATTTTAGGACTTTGTAAATTCATAGTAATTTGTTTTATAGGTTAATGTATTATTGGTTCCAAACCGATGGATCTTCTCTCCATTGCATTAAAGTTTGCATATCTTGATCTGCAATATAGTTTTGTGCAACCGCTGCCATTAGTAAAGAGCTATAATTACTTAAAGTAGTTAACTCAATACCTGCATTTGCAAAATTGTCTTTAGCAATTTGGAACTCGTAAGTAAAGATAGCTGCCATTCCTAAAATAATAGCATCATTTTCTTTTAAAGCTTCAACTGCTTGTAAAGAACTTTTTCCTGTACTAATTAAGTCTTCAATTACTACTACTTTTTTTCCTGGCTCTAAATGTCCTTCAATTTGGTTTTTTCTACCGTGTTTTTTTGGTTCTGGCCTAACGTAAACAAAAGGCAAATTAAGTGCTTCTGCTACTAATAATCCAATTCCAATTGCTCCTGTAGCAACACCAGCGATTACTTCTACATCTGGATATTTTTGTAAAATATTCTTAGAAAACTCTTCTTGAAGAAATTTTCTAATTGCAGGAAAGGATAATGTGATACGATTATCACAGTAAATTGGCGAATTCCACCCAGAAGCCCATATAAAAGGATTTTTTGGATTTAATTTAATTGCGTTAATTTGCAAAAGCGATTCGGCCGTTTTTTGTGCTGTTTCTTTATTAAAAATCATAATACAAATGTATAAAGTTTTTGTAAACGACAAACCATTGTTCTTAACTGATAAGATCGAGAAAGAAACCGATTTTCAATTGTTTTTATTGAACAGTGTCGATATTGACAAAATTATCATTAAATATTTTCAAAATAAAATAGATAAGGCTTTTTTATACCATCCAGATGAAAAAGAGATTTTAAAACAGATAAAAGCTAAGATTCCGGTACAAAAAGCTGGAGGTGGAGTAGTGTTTAATCCAAAAGGGGAAGTTTTATTTATTAAACGTGGAGGTAAATGGGATTTGCCAAAAGGTGGAACGGAAAAAAATGAAACCATGGAGCAAACAGCCATGCGTGAAGTAGAAGAGGAAACTGGGGTAGGAAATTTAAAAATTGTAGAAAAACTTCCTAAGACCTACCATATTTTTAAACGCAATGGAAAATATCGTTTAAAGATTACCTCTTGGTATAAGATGACCTCCGACTTTCAAGGCGAATTAATAGCCCAAAGTGAGGAAGGGATTGAACAAGTAAGATGGAAGAGTGTTAAGCAAATTAATAAGGCTATGGATAACACCTATGAAAATATACGCTTGATCATCGATGGATTAAATATTTTAGAACAAGAATAAAAAAAAGGCTGTTTAATTAGGAACAGCCTTTTTTTTTATTTTTATATCCTTACAGAACTTGGAACTAACTTAGTATAATCTCCTTTATTTCTTATAACGTCTCTAACGATACTAGAAGAAATAAAAGAAGTACTAGCGGCAGTAAGTAAAAATACTGTCTCCATCTTGGTTAAAAAGCGGTTGGTGTGAGCAATAGCTTTTTCAAATTCGAAATCGGCTGGGTTTCTAAGCCCACGTAAAATAAATTGAGCATCTATTTTTTCGCAAAAATCGGTAGTTAACCCCTCATAAGTTACTACTTCAATTTGAGGGTTACCTTTAAAGGCTTGTTCAATAAAATGTTTTCTTTGTTCTAAAGAAAACATGTATTTTTTATCGGAGTTCACTCCAATGGCAACTACAATTTTATCAAATAAAGGTAATGCTCTATTAATAATATCTACATGCCCATTGGTAATTGGGTCAAAAGAACCTGGGAAAACTGCTTTTCTAATCATTTGTTATTGGTGTTTTTCTAGGGCTAATTCAATAGCATTACTAAATAGATCTTTTAAAGATATCCCTCTTGCATTTGCTTGTTGAGGTAATATACTTCCATTGGTTAATCCAGGTACGGTATTCATCTCTAATAAAAAAGCAACATCATCTACTAAAATAAATTCACTTCTAGAGAAACCATCCATATTAAGTATTTTATAGATGCGAGTAGCTTCTTCTATGATGTGCTGCTCTACTTTTTCACTTATGTTAGCTGGGGTAATTTCTTGACTTTTTCCTTCATATTTAGCCTGATAATCAAAAAAGTCGTTCTCAGAGATAATCTCCGTGATTGGTAATACGGTAATATCCCCTTTATAATTGATAACACCAACAGAAAATTCTCTACCATCTAAAAAGCTTTCGATGATAATTTCATCGTCTTCTTTATATGCTAGTTCAATGGCTTTGTCTAATTCCTGGGAACTTCTCACTTTGGAGATACCAAAGGAAGAACCTGATCGGTTCGGTTTAACAAAACAAGGAAGTCCAACTTTATGAATAATAGCCTCAGTGTCGATTACATCTCCTTGATTTAAGTAGTAAGAGATGGCTGTTTTTATACCATAGGGTTTTAAAACAGATAGCATATCTCTTTTATTCATAGTAAGAGCACCTTGGTAAGAATCACAAGAAGTACAAGGCATACCGATTAATTCAAAGTAAGCTTTCATTTTACCATCCTCGCCAGGTGTTCCATGAATCGCATTGAAAACAACATCAAATTGGATTTTTTGACCTTTATAACAAACAGAGAAATCATTCTTGTCTATTGGAAATTCCAGACCTTGTTTATCTACATAAACCCATTTATCTTTAAATATATGGACACAATAAGGAATGTACTTTTGAGGGTCTAAGGTTTCAAAGACCACTTTTCCACTAGCCAAGGAGATCTCAAATTCACTAGAATAGCCTCCCATTATAATTGCTACATGCTTCATTTGGAAATGTTTTTAAATTAAATACCAGCTAAATATATAGCCTTTGTTATTGTAAACAAATTTATAACAAAACCAAGAAACAAAAAATGTTTTCGATTTTATATCTTTGCTAAAAATCAATAACTATGAAATTATTTAAATTTTTGGTAAGTAAAGCTTTTTTTAGGTCGATTATCATTGCTGTAATATTAGCTGTGGTAAGTGTTTTTGTCTTATTAGAGTGGCTTAAGAACACCACTAATCATGATCAAAAAATTGCAGTACCTGAATTAATTCAATTAGATACTCAGCAAGCCCAAGAGGTTTTAGATAGTAGTAAATTGCAGATGGTTGTTTTAGATACTTTAGAGTATGATAAAAACTTACCCCCTTTTACTATTTTAGAGCAAGACCCTAAGGAGCATTCTTTTGTAAAACAAGGAAGAAAAATATATGTGAAGATTAATGCTGGAGGATATGGAAATATTATTCTTCCAAATTTAGAACATTTGACCTATCGTCAAGCTCTAGCAACTATTCATTCTTTGGGATTAATTCCAGGGAGTATTACCTATAAAAGTTTTATTGGGAAAGACGTTGTTTTACAAGTTTCTCAAAAGGGGCAAGTTTTAAAAGAGGGAGATAAAGTAGTTAAGAACTCAGTGATTAACTTTGTATTGGGAGATGGCCGTGCTCCTTTATCGGCTGAAGAACTGGATAGAGCACCAGGGATTGATTAATAAATCATTAGAAATAGATGCAACAACAAGATTTTGATATGTTCGAAGATTTCGAACAAAATACACCGAATTCTGAATTATTCGAACACTATAGATTCGAAGCAGGAAAGGGACAAGCTCCACTTCGCGTGGATAAGTTTTTAATGAACTTAGTGGAGAATGCCACTAGAAATAAAATTCAACAAGCAGCGGCTAATGGCAATATTTTTGTCAATGAAGTTGCGGTAAAATCTAACCATAAAGTTAAAGCAAATGACGTTGTAAGGGTACTTATGGAGCAACCTCCATTTGAAAACCATATTATACCGGAAAATATTCCTTTGGATATTGTTTATGAGGATGACACTTTACTTGTAATAAATAAACCTGCTGGATTGGTAGTTCATCCAGGACATGGAAATTATACAGGTACTTTAGTAAATGCTTTAGCATACCATTTTGAAAATCTACCTCTAAATTCAAGTGAGCGTCCAGGACTTGTACACCGTATTGATAAAGATACAAGTGGTTTATTAGTTATTGCTAAGACCGAAAGTGCTATGGTAGATTTACAAAGACAATTTGCAGAAAAAACCACAGAGAGAAAATACATTGCTATGGTATGGGGTAATGTGGAACAAGAAAATGGAACAGTGGAAAGTTATATTGGTCGTCATGTAAAAGATCGTATGCAAATGGCTGCTTTTGAAGATCCAGAAAAAGGTAAATGGGCAGTAACGCATTACCAAGTATTGGAGAGATTGGGATATGTTACTTTAGTTTCTTGTCAATTAGAAACTGGACGTACCCATCAAATTAGAGTACACATGAAGCATATTGGTCATACTTTATTTAATGATGAGAGATATGGTGGAAATATTATTTTAAAAGGAACGACTTTTACAAAATATAAACAATTTGTAGATAATTGCTTTAGCCTATTACCAAGACAAGCATTACATGCGCAAACTTTAGGTTTTGAACACCCGGTTACTAAGGAATTCATGCGTTTTGAATCCCAGATACCTACTGAGATGACTCAAGTGATAGAAAAATGGAGAAATTATGCCCATAACTCTATTGTCGAGAATGAATAATAATAAAAGCCACAAATTAAAATTGTGGTTTTTTTTTTGTTAAATTGTTTGTTTATGTGAGCTTGTAAGGCTTATTTTTACGTTTTAGTAATTTACATTTATCCATTTTTGTGGAGGTCTTTTTACAATGATCGAAGAATTTAAAAAACACCTAACAACACATTTTGCCCCACTTTTTAACGCAAAATTGCTTCTAGCTATTAGTGCGGGGGTAGATAGTGTGGCTTTATGTCATTTGTGTAAAGCCTTAAACCTTGATATTTCTTTGGCACATTGTAATTTTCATCTAAGAGATTCTTTTAGTAATGAGGACCAAAAGTTCGTGGAGGATCTGGGAAAAGACTTAAACCTAGAGGTTTTTGTTAAAGAATTCGACACAGTAGACTATGCTAAAGAAAACAAGCAATCCATCCAAATTGCTGCAAGAGAATTGCGATATACTTGGTTTGAAAGTCTTGCAAAACAGCATGGGTTTGATTTTGTTTTAACAGCACATCACTTAGATGATAGTATTGAAACTTTCTTTATTCATTTATCAAGAGGGACAGGGATTGAAGGGTTAACTGGTATTCCAAGTAATAATAAATCCATTGTAAGGCCTTTACTAGCTTTTACAAGAGAAAACATTATGGACTATATGTTGGCTAATAACTACCTTTGGAGAGAAGATCATACCAATGCACAAAATAAGTATTTAAGAAATAAAATACGCAATCAAATTGTGCCTCTCTTTAGAGAACTACCAGGAGATTTTACCTCCGCGTTTTCTTTGACTCAGGAAAATTTAAAACAAAGTTTTCAATTAAGTCAAGATGCCCAAAAATGGGCTTATGAAAAAGTAGTTCACAAAAAAGGGGATGGTCTTTATTTCAATATACATCAAATCAAGCAATTATCTAATGTGAAAGCTTATTTGTATCAGTGGTTACAACCTTATGGTTTTAGTGCTTGGTCAGATATTGTGGATTTATTAGATGCTAGAAGTGGAAAATATATTTTAGCTAAAGAATATATATTACTAAAAGACAGGGAATATTTAATACTTAAAAAAGCTAGTGAATTAAATTTCGAAGCACATAAAGAGTATAGTATTAACAACAATACGTATATTACCACCCCAATTAAATTAGAGATGAAAAGCTGTAGCCAAGCAGAGATGTCCTTTAACAATCATGTTGTTTATCTAGATGCTGATAAGCTTAGTTTGCCTTTAAAAATAAGGAAAGTTCAGCCAACAGATCGGTTTATGCCATTGGGAATGAAGGGAACAAAAAAGGTGAGTAAATTTTTTAAGGATCAAAAATTAGATCTTTTTCAAAAAAAGCAAACCTGGGTTGTTACCAGTAAAGACCAAGTCGTATGGGTGATAGCTCATCGATTGGATGACAGATTTAAAGTTACAAGTTCAACACAAAACATTATTAAATTAGAATTAACAGTATGAGAAAATTTATTTTTATTTTCTTTTTAATGATTACTTCTTTGCAAGCATCTGCTCAGATGTTTGAAAATCCATCGGTATGGAAGTCTTCAATTGAAAAGAAAAGTGATACAGAGTATATTATTACTTGGAATGCCACTGTAAAAGAAGGGTGGCATATCTACTCGCAATACACTCCAGAAGGTGGGCCATTACCTTTAGAATTTATTTATAACAATCAACAAGGGAATTATAGCCTAGTTGGAGAAGCTTCAGAGAGTGAAACTGCTACAAGTTATAATGATATCTTTGGAGTAGATGAAACTTATTTTGTTGGAGACATCACTTTAGTTCAAACTATCTCTTTAGATCATCCAGATGTGGCTACTATTCAAGTGGAAGTTGCTTACCAAGTTTGTGAAGAGGTATGTATTAATCAAAGTAATTTATTTGTATACGATTTAAAGACATTAACCACCACTGAGGTTCAAAACTTTGAGGATATTGTAGCTGTAGATAATACAGTTGTAAACCAAGATACTGCAAATGTTCAAGGAAATACAACTATTAAAAAAGAGGAGCAAAAAGGATTATTTACTATCTTTTTCTTTTCTTTCTTATCTGGTTTTGCAGCTCTTTTAACTCCTTGTGTATTCCCAATGATTCCAATGACAGTGAGCTTTTTTACCAAACAAAGTAAAACTCGCGCTAAAGGAATTAAAAATGCTATTTTCTATGGACTATCTATCATATTTATTTATGTTATTTTAGGTACAATTGTAACAGCAGTTTTTGGAGCAGACTCTTTAAATGAGTTGTCTACAAGTGTAACTTTTAATATTGTTTTCTTTATTATTTTGATTGTTTTCGCAAGTTCTTTCTTAGGAGCTTTTGAAATCATGTTGCCAAACTCTTGGGCAAATAAAGTAGACTCTCAAGCAGATAGAGGAGGACTTATTGGAATTCTTTTTATGGCTTTAGCCTTGGCTATTGTTTCTTTCTCTTGTACTGGTCCAATTGTAGGAACTTTACTTGTAGAGGCTGCATCTAAAGGTGGAATCGCACCAATTGTAGGAATGTTTGGTTTCTCATTGGCTTTGGCTTTACCATTTATGTTATTTGCGATGTTCCCAGGATGGTTAAACTCTATGCCACGTTCTGGAGGATGGCTAAATACAGTGAAGGTATCTTTAGGGTTTTTAGAATTAGCTCTTGCTTTCAAATTCCTATCCAATGCAGATTTAGTATTACAAACGCATTATTTAGAAAGAGAAATATTCTTAGCAATTTGGATCGCTATCTTTGGTCTATGGGGCTTATATTTACTTGGAAAAATACGTTTGCCACATGATAGCCCAACCGATAGTATATCTGTAGGTAGATTGTTTATGGCTATTTTAGTGAGTGTATTTACCATTTATATGATACCAGGACTTTGGGGTGCCCCATTAAAACTTATCTCTGGATTCCCACCTCCTATGACTTATAGTGAGAGTCCTTATGGAGTAGGAGCTAAGGGTGGGTCTGGTGGTAGTGCAACTTCTATTGGAGCATTACCTGATGGTGCTAAATTAGGAGCTCATGATATTATGGCCTTTACCGATTACCAAAAAGGGATGGATTATGCCAAGAGTGTAAACAAGCCTGTACTTTTAGATTTCACAGGTTTTGCTTGTGTTAACTGTAGAAAAATGGAAGACTATGTATGGTCAGATGCTAGTGTACAAAGTATCTTAAAAAACGAAATAGTGTTAATTTCTCTATACGTTGATGATAGAAAAGAGCTTCCAGAAAACGAGCAATATGTTTCTAAAACAAGTGGAAAAAAGGTTAAGACAATAGGTAATAAATGGAGTGATTTCCAAATGGAAAACTACCAAGCCAATGCTCAGCCTTACTATATTATTTTAGATGAAAATGGTAAACGTTTAAGTGAGCCTGTAGGTTATATGCCTGATATTTCTGAATACCAACAGTGGTTAAGAAACGGTGTAGATAAAAAATAATTAACAATAGAAAGGGGTATTTTGCAAAAAATATCCCTTTTTGTTTTATAGAATTT
This sequence comes from Myroides sp. LJL115, assembly GCF_054871665.1. NCBI lineage: Bacteria > Pseudomonadati > Bacteroidota > Flavobacteriia > Flavobacteriales > Flavobacteriaceae > Myroides > Myroides sp. LJL115. The sequence goes on from NZ_JBTXLS010000024.1 coordinate 34,683, forward strand.
CAAGACTCGAAATCAAAGGTGCTCTATATTTCAATATAAGGGGTGGTGTGGCTTTGTATTTTTTACTTTACTTAAAACATCCTCTTTTTATATGTTTTTTTACAATGCTAAATAAAACATAAATCCCCTTTATGTACTTTATAGCCCAGGGAAGTGAGCATTGTTTTTCGTATATTTGATAGGGTAAAAAACCTGGGGAAGGGAGGAGCTTTTTATGGCACTTTTTTTGTATATACTTCAGGAAATATAGAACAATTTAATTTTAAGTTCAGATGATACGCAATATGATGCTTTTTGGGATTTTCTTGTTAAGTTTAGTTTCCCAAGCCCAAGTACTTACCCCACAAACTAGCCCTAAAGCTAAAGTGGAGCAAATAGTAGGATTGACCCAAGTTAATGTAGAGTATTCTCGCCCAAATGTAAAGGATCGTTTGGTTTTTGGAGATTTAGTCTCTTATGGGAAATTATGGAGGACAGGGGCTAATAACAATACGGTTATTACCTTTGCAGATGATGTAGAAATTCAAGGAAAGACTCTAGAGAAGGGGTCTTATGCCTTATACAGTATTCCTAAAGTAACCCAATGGGAGATTATTTTTTATAAAGATACTTCTAATTGGGGATTACCAGAAGTATGGGACCAAGATAAAGTCGCCTTGTCGGTAAATGTCAAGGCAGAGAATACCCAAAGAAAACGAGAAAGTTTTACCATTGGAATTAATGAGCTATCTATCGATGGAGCCGCTTTAGAATTAATGTGGGACTATGTTGTGGTATCGGTTCCTTTTAAGGTACCAACTAATGCTATTGCTATGCGTTCTATAGAACAAACTATGGAAGGACCTTCGGTTGTGGATTATTATAGTGCTGCGGAATATTATTATGCAACCAATCAGGACTCTAATGTAGCTCTTTTGTGGATTGATAAGGCAATTGAAAGAGAGCAAGGACAAACTCCTTTTTATTTTTTACGTTTAAAATCACAACTACTATCCCGTCTTAATTTAAAGCAACAAGCCGTTGAGGTAGCTACTCAGGCTTTAGAATTAGCCAAACAATTAAATAATGCCGATTATATTAAATTAAGCCAAGAGTCCATAAAACTATGGTCTACAGAGATTGGTTCTTAATTTTTTGTGGTATTCTTTTTTAAGATTTTTTTTAAAAATACTATATTTGCTAGTATAACAACACAAACTAAGTCATGCTTACAGAATTAAATGCTATTTCTCCAATTGATGGGAGATACAGAAGTAAAACAAAGAATTTATCCAATTATTTTTCAGAAGAAGCCTTAATTAAATATAGGGTTTTAGTGGAGGTAGAATACTTTATTGCATTGTGTAATTTAGAATTACCTCAATTGAAAAATGTGGATCCTACTGTTTTTTCCTCTTTGAGAAAGTTATATGAGGAGTTCAATAGCCAGGATGCAATTTGGATCAAGGACAAAGAAAGAATTACCAATCACGATGTTAAAGCCGTAGAGTATTTTGTTAAGCAAGCTTTTGATCAATTATCCTTAGAACCTTATAAAGAGTTTATCCACTTTGGATTAACTTCTCAGGATATTAATAATACGGCTATTCCACTTATGCTTAAAGGTGCATTTTTACAGGTATACATGCCATTATTAAATAAGTTAATCCTTAAGATTGAAGATCTAGCAAAACTTTGGCAAGATGTTCCAATGCTTGCTAGAACACATGGTCAACCAGCTTCTCCAACTCGCTTAGGTAAGGAGATAAATGTATTTGCAGTTCGTTTAAAAGAACAGTTACACTTATTAGAGCAAGTGCCTTTTGCAGGTAAGTTCGGTGGTGCTACTGGAAATTTTAACGCACATAAGGTTGCTTATCCTTCTATGGATTGGAAGCAATTCGGTACTGACTTTGTGGAGTTGACCCTTGGGTTAAAGCATTCTTATCCAACTACGCAAATTGAGCATTACGATCATATGGCTGCTTTTTTTGATGCATTAAAACGTATTAATACAATTTTAATGGATTTAGATAGAGATATGTGGAGTTATGTTTCTATGGAGTATTTCAAACAAAAGATAAAGGAAGGAGAGATTGGTTCTTCAGCTATGCCACATAAAGTTAACCCAATTGATTTTGAAAACTCAGAGGGAAATTTAGGTTTAGCTAATGCAATGTTTGAGCATTTATCGGCTAAATTACCAATATCACGTCTACAAAGGGATTTAACAGATAGTACTGTTTTAAGAAATTTAGGAGTGCCAATTGGACATACTATCATTGCTTTTGAATCAAGCATTAAAGGTTTAGATAAATTGCTTTTAAACGAGAGTAAATTTGAGCAAGATCTAGAGAATAATTGGGCTGTAGTTGCTGAAGCGATTCAGACTATTTTAAGAAGAGAAGCTTATCCTAATCCTTATGAAGCCTTAAAGGACTTAACTAGAACTAATCAAGTGATTAACAAAGCTTCCATTCATGCTTTTATTGAAACCTTAGAGGTAGATCATGCAATAAAAGAGGAGTTGAAAAATATTTCCCCAAGTAATTATTTAGGGATAAAATAAAGATAATTTCCAATACGTAAAGTAAATTTATTTTTACTTATTGTTACATACATAAGGTAAATTCTATAGTGCATAGTAGCTATAGGATTTACCTTTTTCTATATCAAAAGGTTAATCGGCAGAGTTTTTTTGTTATCTATTTTGGCACAATTATAAGGGATACATACACCCATTAGAATCTACTAAGCTAAGGGTATATAAATAATTAACGCTTGTAGAGTGAGCTATTCACCTCTAACAAGCGTTTGCTGTGCTTTTAAAGAATATTGTCTTTAAAAGACTCTTACATTTTAATCTCTTTTTTACATTCTGATTTTCCCTATTTGCTTTTTTTGGTTAATTCCTAAAATACCAAGTACTATCAAAAAGATAGCTGTAATGGTATTTAGCAAGTCCATTTGTTTTCTAAATAGTAGAAAATCTAGATTTTTAATGAATAAAATCACCCCAACGACCAGAATTAAAAATGATATCACTTTTAATAAACTAACGTAAGACCGACCCATAAAGATTAGTTTAAAGAATTAATAAAGGATAAATGTATGAAAATAAAAAGGTCTATCAAAACTTGATAGACCTTTTATAATTATTTAAAATACTGTATTACATGTGGATAACTTCACCGTAAGCATCTGCTACAGCTTCCATAACCGCTTCACTCATTGTTGGGTGAGGGTGAACTGCCTTTAAGATTTCATATCCTGTTGTCTCTAGTTTACGTGCTACAACTGCTTCAGCAATCATATCTGTAACTCCAGCTCCAATCATATGACATCCTAACCATTCTCCATATTTAGCATCGAAGATTACTTTTACAAATCCATCTGCTGCGCCCGAAGCTTGTGCTTTTCCTGAAGCAGAGAATGGGAATTTTCCAACTTTGATATCATAGCCAGCTTCTTTAGCTTTTGCTTCTGTCATACCAACAGATGCAATTTCAGGAGAAGCATAAGTACATCCTGGGATGTTTCCATAATCTAACGGCTCTACGTGTAATCCTTTAATTTTCTCAACACATAAAATACCTTCTGCAGAAGCAACGTGTGCTAAAGCTTGTCCCGGCACTACATCTCCAATAGCATAGTATCCAGGGATATTTGTTTGGTAGAATTGATCTACAACAATTTTATCTCTATCGGTAGCAATTCCAACTTCTTCTAAACCAATGTTTTCGATGTTAGTTTTAATACCCACTGCAGATAAAACAACGTCAGCTTCTAAGATTTGTTCTCCACTGGCTGTTTTAACAAATGCTTTTACTCCTTGGTCGGTGTTTTCTACTCTTTCCACAGAAGCATTAGTCATAATTTTGATACCAGCTTTTTTCAAAGAACGCTCCATTTGCTTAGAAATTTCTACGTCTTCTACCGGAACAATGTTTGGCATAAATTCTACAATAGTAACATCTGTTCCCATTGAATTATAGAAATAAGCAAACTCTACACCGATAGCTCCTGAACCTACTACAATCATCTTTTTAGGTTGCTCAGGTAAAGTTAATGCTTGACGGTATCCAATTACCTTTTTACCATCTTGTGGAAGGTTAGGTAATTCTCTAGAACGCGCTCCTGTTGCAATGATAATATGATCAGCGCTTAATTCGCTTACTTTACCATCTTTATCAGTAACTTGTACTTTATTATTTTTTAATACTTTTCCAAATCCGTTAATGATTTCGATTTTGTTCTTTTTCATTAAGAATTGAACTCCTTTACTCATACCTTGAGCAACGTTTCTAGAACGCTCTACAACAGCTTGGAAATCTTTATCCACATTTCCATCAATGGTTAAACCATAATCAGAAGCATGTTTAAGGTATTCGAATACTTGAGCAGATTTTAAAAGTGCCTTTGTTGGAATACATCCCCAGTTTAAGCAAATACCACCTAGACTCTCTTTTTCAACTACAGCTACTTTAAAACCTAATTGTGATGCTCTAATAGCAGTAACGTAACCCCCTGGGCCACTTCCTAAAACAATAATATCGAATTTCATATGTATATATTCTGTATTTAACCCTACGAAAATAATCAATTATTTCTGTTGAAAAAACTTTAGAGGTTAAAACTTGATTTTTGTGGCTTTGTATTATTTTAATTCCTCTTAAGGTATTTTTGAAATTAATTAGAGAATAATTATAAAGGGTGGGTATATTTTGTTTAAAAGCTATTATTAGTAAAAAGATTAGCGTATAATTCGTAGCATGTTTGTTATTATTTAGTTTTAAAAAGATCTACACCTTAATAGCTTAAAATGATTTTAAGGTCAATAAAAAAGGAGTATATCCCCTTGAAAGGTGTATATACTCCTTGATTAAATATAAGAATACTTAGGTAAAATTAGGCTACTTGATTAGCACTAAATTGAGAGTCATATAGTTTTTTATAATAACCATTATCAATGGCCAATAATTCGCTATGTGTTCCTTTCTCTACAATATGTCCTTTTTCCATTACAATAATTTGATCTGCGTTTACTACTGTAGCTAAGCGATGGGCAATAATAATAGAGGTTCTATTTTTAGTCAAAGTCGCGGTTGCTTTTTGTAATAATTCTTCTGAATGTGTATCTATAGAAGAGGTGGCCTCATCTAAGATAAGTATACTAGGATCGCTTATATACGCTCTTAAGAAGGCAATTAATTGTCTTTGTCCAGAGGACAACATAGCTCCTCTTTCTTTTACATTGTAATTATACCCCGAAGGAAGAGTCATAATAAAATCATGTATGCCTATTTCTTTAGCAGCAGCTTGTACTTTTTCCAAAGAGATAGCGGAATTATTAAGACGTATATTATTTAAGATACTATCGCTAAAAAGGAAAACATCTTGCAATACAACGGCAACTTGCTTTCTTAAGGATTCTAATGTGAAGTCTTTTATATCGGTTTGATCTATTTTGATACTTCCTTTATCTATATCATAAAAGCGGTTAAGTAAGTTGATGATTGTACTTTTACCAGCTCCAGAAGAACCTACAATAGCTACCGTACTTCCTGGCTGTATATGTAAATCAATGCCTTTTAATACTGGTGTATTAGCAATGTAGCTAAACTCTACCTTTTCCAGTTGTATGTCTCCTTTGAAAGGTTTGGCAATAATTTTACCTGTATCGGGCATACTATCGTCTGTTTCTAGGATTTCAAATACTCTATCAGCTGCTACAATTCCCATTTGCATTACATTGAATTTATCGGCAATTTGACGCAATGGATTAAACAACATAGAAATTAGCATTGTGTAGGCGAATAAGTCTCCAAAACTAGTAGTGTTATCCCCTTGTACAATAGACATTCCTCCGTACCATATCACAAAACCTAAAGTTAAAGAGGATACTATATCTGCTATAGGGAAGAAGATGGAGTTAAGTAGAATGTTTTTAAGCCATGCTTTATTGTGTTTTTCGTTGATTTCCACAAATTTTTGATATTCAATGTCTTCTCTGGTAAAAAGTTGTACTATTTTCATACCAGTTAATCTTTCTTGTACAAAAGTATTTAAGTTGGAAATTTGTGTTCTAACTTCATTAAAGGCTGTTTTCATTTTCTTTTGGAAAACACGCGTGGCGTAAAAGATAATTGGCATAGCTAGTAAAACAATAACGCTTAACTGCCAGTTCATATACAGCATAATACCAAAGACAACTATCATTTTCAATAGGTCACTTACAATCATAAAAAGGCCTTGTGAAAAAATACTAGCAATGGATTCTATATCCGATACAGATCGGGTTACTAATTTTCCAACCGGTTCATTATCGAAATAACGCATTTTAAAATGCAGGATCTTCTTAAAGAGGTCTTCACGAATGTCTTTGACTATATCTTGACCTAACCAAGAGGCCCAGAAGGTGAAAAAATATTGAGAAGCTACCTCTAGCAGTAGAACTATTCCCATAAGACCAACGTAAATCAGTAAACCGGGTTTGTCTTGAGGTTGCACGTAATTATCCACTGTTTGCTTAAGCATATAAGGACGAGCGGCAGCAAAAATAGATAAAGAGATGGCAAAGACAATTACCCAATTGAATCTATTTTGATAGGCCTTTGCATATTTTAATACCTTTTTTAAGGAATTAGATTTGTTCTGTTTCATAGATAAGGATAGCTTACTTTTGTTAAGAATAGCGCTTTTCCAGGTACGGAGAATCCCGCCTTGGAACGGTCTTTACTTTCGATAATACTATGGATGTGCTCTACCGGAATTTTTCCTGTGCCCACCTCTAATAAAGTACCAACAATTGCTCTTACCATATTTCGTAAAAAGCGATTAGCTTTTATAGTAAATACAATTTTGTTGTCACTGGTTTTTTCCCAATAAGCTTTTTCAATGACACAGTTAAAAGTGAATACATCAGAATTGGTTTTTGAAAAACATTCAAAATCTTCATAGTCCAACAATAGTTGTGCGGCTTGATTCATTTTATCTATATCTAGCTTTTTATAAAAATAATAGCTAAAAGCATTACAAAATGCATCCTTATGGGTATGTATGTGATATTGGTAAGTTCTTGCTGTGGCATCAAAACGCGCATGAGCTTGGTCTTGTACTTGCGTAATAGAGTAGATTACAATGTCACTTGGTAAAAAGGAATTCATTTTGGAAATGAGTTTTTCTTTATCAAAATCCAAAGGATAATCAAAATGGGCAAACATTTGTTTTGCATGTACTCCACTATCTGTCCTACCAGCTCCCACTAGTTCAATAGGCTGTTTTAAAAGCGTTGAAATAGCATGAGTTAGTGTTTGTTGTACTGTAATAGCATTAGGTTGTATTTGCCAACCGTGGTAAGCAGTACCATCATAAGCGAATTCTAAAAAATATCTCAAAATGATTTGTATTTCTTTATAAAGAGCAAATATACTTCAAAAAGGTGACTACCTTAAAGATGTTATTATAAAATTAGCATGTGCAAGGGTTTGTAAAAGGCCTCTTTAGGGAGGGTATGTGTTTAGTAAATACCTTGATAGGTCTTACTTTAACGAAAAAAGTAGGAGTACAAAATAAGGTAAAAATGGTTTTTAAGAAATAAAACATTTACATTTACTAGCTTAATAACCTAACCAATAATTATTATTTATTTATGAGAAAAATTCTTAGCTCTATAGCCCTTCTGATAGCTATGTGCGTACAGGCACAGAACTTTCAAGATCACTTTGAGGATAAAACATTACGCCTAGATTATATTTTTGGAGGTAATGCACAAGGTCAACAAATCCTTCTAGATGAATTATCCTCTTTGCCTAAGTGGGCTGGAAGAACCCATAATTTATCTGAAAACCACTTACAGGGTAACGGACAAGTAAGGGTTTATGACGCTAAAAGTAAAGAGTTAATCTATACCAATAGCTTTAGTACTTTATTTCAAGAGTGGCTATCTACCGATGAGGCGAAAAACCAAACTAGAAGTTATGAAAATACATTCTTAGTACCTTTCCCTAAAAATAAAGTAGAGGTTGAATTAGTTTTATTTGGGGCTCCTGGAGAAGTTGTTTCTTCTTTAACTCAACAAATTGACCCCACTGATATCTTAATCCATGCTAAAGGAGAAAAGGATGTTACCGATCATGTGTATTTACGTAAAGCAAAAGACCAATCTAAAGCAATAAATGTAGTATTTGTTGCCGAAGGATATACAAAGGATCAAATGGATAAGTTTGTAGAAATGGCTAATTTATCTATAGATGCAATTTTATCTTACCAACCTTTCTCTAACTATGCAGATCGCTTTAACTTTATAGCTGTAAAGAGTCCTTCTGTAGATACTGGAGTAAGTGTTCCTAGAGATAATAAGTGGATTAAAACTGCAGTAGAATCCAATTTTGATACCTTTTATTCCGAGCGCTATTTAACAACTAACCGCATTAAAAAATTACATGATGCTCTAGCGGGTATTGACTATGAACATATTATTATTTTAGCCAATACAGATGTGTATGGTGGGGGAGGAATCTATAATGGATATACTTTAACAACAACTGGTCATCCAGCTTTTAAACCTGTTATCGTGCATGAATTTGGACATAGTTTTGCGGGATTAGCGGATGAGTATGCTTATACCAATGATGCTTTAAGTGATTTTATTTCGGAAGATACGGAGCCTTGGGAGAAAAACATTACCACTTTAAAAGACTTTGATCAAAAGTGGGGTAAATTATTAAAGCCAGGTACTCCTGTTCCAACGGATCTTAAAGATGCTACAAAATATCCAGTAGGGGTATATGTTGGACCTAATGAGAAAAAAATCTATAAACCTGCGGTAGATTGTAGAATGAAAACCAATACTTACCATGAGTTTTGCCCAGTATGTCAAGATGCCATAGAGCAACTTATTTTATTTTATACTGAATAATAGACTTTCGTAGGCTTATTTATAGTGAGCACAAAGAAAGCTATCCATAAAAAACACCCCCAAAAAGATTTCTTTTTGGGGGTGTTTTTTAGTGTGCCCAGCATGGGTAGTAACTCTAGGGTGTAAGTCCCGAACACGCCTTTACAACGGGAAGTGTTAGCCAAATGCAAGGGTGTCCATCGCAAGGTGGAATCTGAAGGAAGCGCTAGGC